>JBDNGV010000621.1:0-2426 GCA_041689125.1 Daejeonella sp. | reverse complement strand
ATGAAGCTCTTGTAAATAAAGCATTTGCAGATTTCAAGCCAACACACGTTATAAATAGCGCTGCATCTTACAAGGATATCACGAACTGGGCTGAGGATGCAAATACTAACATTTTAGGATCAATTTACGTTGCCAAAGCGTCTCTTTACCATGGTGTGGAAAAGGTGGTTAATTTCCAAACGGCTTTGTGTTACGGAAGACCTAAAGAAACACCTATACCGGTAACCCATCCTACGGCTCCTTTTACCAGTTATGGTATTTCCAAGACGGCTGGTGAAAAATATTTGCTTCAATCAGGCTTGCCTGTTGTGTCGCTTCGCCTTTCGAATATTTGCGGACCGCGTTTATCTATCGGCCCGATTCCTACATTTTATAAAAGATTGAAAGCAGGTCAGTCTGTATTTTGCAGCGACACGGTTCGTGATTTTCTGGATATTTCCGACTTTATGAGTCTGATGGATATCATCCTTGCACCTGGCAGCGATGTTACAGGAGTATATAATGTATCGACAGGAGAAGGGCATTCTATTAAAGATGTATTTGATGAGGTAAGCGCGTATGTCGGAGTATCAATGCCTGATGTGTCAATTTTACCGGTTGGAGATGATGATGTTCAGGCGGTTGTACTGGATCCGTCTGAAACTGAAGCTAGCTTTTCATGGAAAGCTAAAGTGGATTTCAAGAATACCATTTTGCGCCAGTTAGAATGGTATGATAAGTATGGAGTTAATGATATTTACAGTCATTTGACTGCCCAGGGAACGAAGTAATTATGTCTCGACCTGCCGCTATTCTTAAAATTATAGTTACTGGTGGAGCAGGTTTTATCGGATCACACGTGGTCGACAGGTTACTTGACCAGGGTAACCATGTTGTGGTTATCGATAACTATTCAACCGGTAAGGTTCAAAATAATACCGCTCATGATAATCTCGTGATAGCAAAAGGTACGGTCGCAGATTACAATTTTGTTAAAGGCGTATTTCAGAACTTTTCACCAGATATTGTTATTCACGCAGCCGCGGCTTACAGTGATCCGAATAACTGGGAGGAAGATATCGCTACTAACATTCTGGGTACAGTGAATATTATACGTGCAGCAAAAGCGCATGATGTAAGACGTTTGATCTATCTTCAAACGTCTTTATGTTATGGCCTTAATCCTTTGGAGCAGCCGATAACATTGTCCCATCCATTTTTTTCAGGCGCTTATTCTGGCGGCAGTAGTTATGCAATCAGTAAAACCGCTGGAGAAATGTACATAGAGCTTAGTGGGCTTGAATTTATTTCTTTCAGATTGGCCAATACCTACGGGCCGCGGAATATGACAGGGCCGCTACCGGCGTTCTATCTCAGGATAGACACTCAAATGGAGATCACTATAACCGATACTCGCCGGGATTTTATCTATGTAGATGATGTCGTTAACTGCATTTTATTGGCAGCTGAAGGCAATGGTAAAAAAGGCTATTATCATTTGTCTACCGGAAAAGATCATTCGATACAAGAGCTGTTTGAAGAAACAGTAAAATATCTTGATATCAAGTATGAGAAAGTTAAAATTGTTGAGAAAGGAAAAGATGACGTATTCACAATTTTAATTGATCCACAAAAGACCAGAAGAGATTTTGGATGGAACGCAGAAGTTTCACTGGTTCAGGGTATTGCAAAATCCATTGAATATTACAAAACTCATGGGCTTGAAAAAACATATACCCATTTAAAAAACATTAACGAATAGTTTAAAAGTAAAACAGTGTAAATATGAACTTCGAAAACGGTAAAGTTATAGTAGTAGGTGGTGCCGGATTTGTAGGAAGCAACCTGGTAAAACTGCTTGTTAGTCAAAATGAAAACATTAATGTAATTGTTATCGATAATCTGCTCTCTGCGGAGAAAGTAAATATACCGGATGATAAACGTGTAACTTTTTGGGAGGGCTCTATTGCAGATGATAAGATATTAACAAAGATCGATGATACGTTCGACTATATATTTCATCTGGCTACTTTTCATGGTAACCAAAGTTCAATTTTTGATCCGTTGCGCGATCATGAAAACAACACGCTGACTACTCTGAAGTTGATGAATCATACTAAGGATTTCAAAAATCTTAAAAAAATGGTCTATTCTGAAGCAGGATGTTAATCTGCCAAGAAAACATACGATGCAGCCGAAGCAACTACCGAAGATGCCCCTATTTCCCTGGTTCAGGACAGCCCGTATTCCATTTCTAAAGTTCTTGGCGAGTTTTATGCAGTTTACTTTCATAAGCAGCATAATTTACCAACAGTAAGAGCGAGATTCCAAAATGTTTATGGCCCGGGTGAAATTCTGGGTGCTGGCCAATGGAGAGGGACAATACATACCGTATGGAGAAACGTAACTCCTAATTTTATTTACAAGTCTCTTAAGGGCGAGATATT
>JBDNGV010000620.1:0-14695 GCA_041689125.1 Daejeonella sp. | reverse complement strand
AATTACAGGCCAAGACGGTTCCTATTTAGCCGAATTACTGTTAGAAAAAGGATATATGGTTCAGGGTGTCAAGCCTCGTGCTTTCTCTTTTAATACTCAGCGTATTGATCATATTTATCAAGACCAACATGAAAAACATGTGAATTTCAAATTACATTATGGCGATTTGACTGATTCTACTAATATTATTCGCATCATTCAAGAAGTTCAACCAGATGAGATTTATAATTTAGGTGCTATGTCACATGTGAAGGTATCTTTTGACTCTCCCGAATATGTTGCCAATGTTGATGGTATAGGTACTTTAAGAATTTTAGAGGCGGTGCGAATTTTAGGTTTAGGGAAAAAAACGAGAATATATCAAGCTTCTACTTCTGAATTGTTTGGTGGACTAGCAGAAAATAAAAATAGCAGCGGGTTTTACGATGAAAAGTCTCCATTTTACCCACGTTCCCCTTATGGTGTAGCTAAAATTTATGCTTTTTGGATTACAAAAAATTATCGCGAAGCATATAATATGTTCGCGTGCAATGGAATCCTTTTTAATCACGAATCGCCGAGGAGAGGTGAAACTTTTGTAACTCGTAAAATTACAATGGCAACTGCAGCAATTGCTAAAGGAAAACAAGATTGTTTGTACCTTGGAAATCTTAACTCACAAAGGGATTGGGGACATGCCAAAGATTATGTAGAAGCAATGTGGCGAATTTTGCAGCAAGAGGTAGCTGAAGATTATGTCATAGCCACGGGCGTTACCACTTATATCCGAGATTTTGTAATCATGGCTTTCGCTGAAGTGGGTATCGAATTACTTTTTGAAGGTGAAAATGAAGATGAAACGGCGAAAGTTTTAACGTGCACTAATCCTTTGTATCAATTAGAAATTGGTAAAGTGGTGGTTCGGGTAGATCCTGAATATTATCGTCCTACTGAAGTAGATTTACTGATAGGAGATCCTACTAAATCAAAGACACAATTAGGATGGAAGCCGCAATATGATTTGGAGACTTTGGTGAAAGAGATGGTGGAGAGTAATTTGAAGTTGTATTAATAAAAAACTAATGAAAATAGTAGTAATAGGAACAGGTTACGTAGGTTTAGTGACTGGCACTTGTTTTGCCGAAGTTGGAATAGATGTAATTTGTGTTGATATAGACGCAAATAAAATTAAAAATTTAAAAAAGGGAATTCTACCTATTTATGAGCCCGGATTAGAAGAGCTTGTTAGTAAAAATGTTGCTAAAGGACGTTTACTTTTTTCTACTTCATTAGAGGAAAGCATTAAAGATGCTGATGTAGCATTTATTGCTGTTGGAACCCCACCAGGCGAGGATGGAAGTGCAGATTTAAAATATGTAATTGCAGTTGCTACTAAAATTGGTCAGTACATGAATAGTTATGGAGTGATTGTGACTAAAAGTACTGTTCCTGTTGGCACTGCTAAAAAAGTGGATGAAGCTTTAAAGTTGGCTTTGCAAAAAAGAGAGATTTCTATTGACTATGATGTAGCATCAAATCCTGAATTTTTAAAAGAAGGAGCTGCCATTGATGATTTTTTAAAGCCAGACCGCATTGTAGTGGGAGTTTCTAGTGCAAAAGCTGAGCAGGTATTACGTAAGCTATACAAACCATTTTTGTTAAATGGTCATCCAATCACCTTTATGGATATTCCCAGTGCTGAAATGACTAAATATGCTGCTAATAGTATGCTCGCTACCAAAATTAGTTTTATGAATGATATTGCTAATTTATGTGAGATTGTAGGCGCTGACGTGAATATGGTTCGCAAAGGGATTGGTAGCGATACACGAATTGGAGATAAATTTATATATCCAGGCATAGGTTATGGTGGTTCCTGTTTTCCAAAAGATGTTAAAGCTTTGATAAAGACAGCCGCTGATAATGGATATGAAATGCAAATTCTGCAAGCTGTTGAGAAAGTGAACGAGTACCAAAAGACTGTTTTGTTTCAGAAACTTTTAGACCGTTTTTCAGGCACTTTAAATGATAAAGCTTTTGCAATTTGGGGACTTTCTTTCAAGCCTAACACTGATGACATGCGTGAAGCACCATCTTTGGTTATTATTGAAAAAATTTTACAGGCAGGAGGAAAAGTAAAAGCCTATGATCCTATAGCTATGAATGAAGCGAAACATTTTTTGGGAAATAGTATAACTTATGGTACAGATGAGTATGAAGTTCTTAAAGATTCAGATGCTTTATTGATTATTACAGAATGCACCGATTTTAGATCTCCAGACTTTAGTAAGATTAAAGAATTACTAAATAAACCCATCCTATTTGATGGTAGAAATATTTTTGATAAAAAGGAAATGAATGAATTAGGATTTGAACATTATGGCATAGGCACTAAAAATTAAATGATGAAAAAAAGAATATTAATAACTGGTGCAGCAGGTTTTTTAGGATCGCATTTGTGTGACCGTTATATTAGGGAAGGGTATCATGTTATAGGAATGGATAATTTAATAACAGGTGACATTAAAAATATTGAACATTTATTTCCGCTGGAAAATTTTGAGTTTCATCATCATGACATTTCTAATTTTGTTCATGTAAGTGGTGCTTTAGATTATATTTTGCATTTCGCTTCTCCTGCAAGTCCAATTGATTATTTAAAAATTCCAATTCAAACATTAAAGGTAGGGTCGTTAGGGACACATAATTTATTAGGATTAGCAAAAGAAAAAGGGTCTAGAATTTTAATTGCTTCTACTTCTGAAGTTTATGGAGATCCAACAGTCCACCCTCAACCTGAAGAATATTGGGGTAATGTAAATCCTGTTGGTCCTAGAAGCGTTTATGATGAAGCTAAAAGATTTCAAGAGGCGATAACTATGGCATATCATACTTTTCATGGTATTGAGACAAGAATAGTGAGAATATTTAATACTTATGGTCCAAGAATGAGGCTCAAAGATGGTAGAGTCTTGCCAGCATTTATTGGGCAGGCATTAAGAGGTGAGGATTTGACTATTTTTGGAGATGGTTCTCAGACAAGAGCTTTTTGTTATGTAGATGATTTAGTTGAAGGGATACACAAATTATTAATGTCAGATTATGTTTATCCAGTTAATATAGGTAATCCACATGAAATTACTATGAACGATTTTGCTCAAGAAATCATAAAGTTAACAGGTACTAATCAAAAAGTGGTTTACTTACCACTACCCCAAGATGATCCAAAACAAAGAAGACCTGATATTAGTAAAGCACAAGCACTTCTTAATTGGCAGCCAAAAATAGATCGAGCAAAAGGATTAAAAATTACATATGATTATTTTAAAGCACTGGATAAAGCAGAGTGGATAAAAGAACACAAAAAATTCATTTAAGGTGATAAATTTTAAATAGTATAATTATTCTATCAGACTGAAGGCAACACCGCATAATCTTAGCTATGTTAAAGGAGAGTCGCTAGATTTGATAACAAAGCACAGATAATTTTGGGATGGAATCTAGTCTGCTTTTTTATTAATAGAATCGCTAACTTCATCAATATTAGGATTGATATTTGCTCGGTTTTTGACAGTTGCTAATAAATATAACAAAGATACATCATAAAATAGCGGTGTAAGCGAGTAGAGAGTTACTTCTACTGCAATATTTTGATTATAAATAAAAATAATCACTAAATATTTTAATGAAAAAAACAAACAAACTAAATTCTCATGTAAAACAACAATTTTTTTTTATTCTAGAAAAAATAAAAGCCAATCCAGGTTTTAAACGCTATGGCACTAATGTGCTCTGGATATTGGGAGAAAAAATATTACGAATATCGGTTGGTTTATTTGTGGGGGTGTGGGTAGCTCGGTTTTTAGGACCTAAAGAATTTGGTATTTTCAGTTACGCGAATACCGTAATTTTCTTGTTTTCTGCTATTTCAACTTTAGGTTTGGACTCGATAGTCGTACGGGAATTATTAATTGATGGTCGTCGAAGTAATGTGTTGATGGGTACTACATTTGGACTTAAATTTGCTGGAGCAATTATAACATTTCCGCTATTATTGTTGTTGCTTTTTTTTTTAAAAAGTGATTTTAGTACAAGTTTAATTGTATTTATTATTGCAATATCTACAGTTTTTCAAAGTTTTAATGTAATAGATTTTTATTTTCAGTCAAAGTCAATTACAAAACATACGGCCCTCGCTAATACTGTGAGTTTGGCCATATCAAGTATTGTTAAAATTATACTGATTATAAATAATGCAGAACTATGGTCATTTGCATTAATGGTAGTGGTCGATTCCTTTGTTTTGGCCTCAGGATTAATCTTTTTTTATCTGAAAGAGGATAGAAATAATTTTTCGTCTTGGAAGTTCGAATGGAAGACGGCAATAGCACTTCTTAAAAACAGTGCTCCTTTAATTTTGACTGGCATAGTGGTTTCGCTCTATATGAAAATTGATCAAGTATTTATAAAATTTATGTTAGGCGATGCTGCAGTAGGACACTATTCTGTTGCTGTCACTTTGAGCGAAGCTTGGTATTTTATTCCGATGGCCATCTGTAATTCATTATATCCTTCTATTTTAAATTCAAAAAAACAAGGTGAAGTTATTTATTCTAATCGATTGCAAAAGCTTTATGCTTTTATGATTTGGTTAGCTGTATTGATTGCGTTGCCAATGACCTTTTTGAGCTCGTGGATTATTAACATACTTTATGGCGCTAAATATTATGAGGCAGGAACGGTACTTATGGTTAACATATGGTCCGCTGTCTTTGTCTTTTTGGGAGTTGCTTTTAGTTATTATTTAACGGCCGAGAATCTCGTCTACAAATCACTCTATCGAACTGCTGCAGGTGCTTTTATAAATATTTTGTTGAATTTCTTACTTATTCCGCTCTATGGAATAGTAGGTGCGGCTATGGCAACATTAGCGGCTCAAATAGTTGCGAATTATGTGTATGACTTTTTTGATAAAGATTTAAGTGGCCAATTACATCTCAAGAATATGGCATTTAATCCCTGTTATTTAAAAAAGATTTTATTTAAGTAATGATAGTTTAGTTGAATAGAGCAATCTTGCAGCGATAGTACAAATATCCTTTATAAAATCTTAGAGTATAATATGAAAACAAATTCATTAGTAGATAATGTTACTGCATTAAAAACACCAATACTGTTTATTGTGTTTAATCGATTAGATACCACCAAAGTAGTTTTGGATGCGATAAGAGCTGCTAAGCCAAAAAAACTATATATCGCTGCAGATGGAGCTAGAAAAAATAAAGAAGGAGAATTACAACAAGTTCAATTAGTTCGCGATTATGTTTTAGCAAATATAAACTGGCCTTGTGAAGTAAAAACATTATTTAGAGAAGAGAATTTAGGTTGTAAATATGCTGTAAGTACAGCAATTAGTTGGTTTTTTAAAAATGAAGAGAAGGGTATTATTCTTGAAGATGATTGTCTTCCATGTAAAAGCTTTTTTAGTTTCTGCGAAGAATTACTAATTAAATATGATTCGGATTTGCGTATTTGGCATATTGGAGGAACAAATTTCCAAAACGGACAGCTACGGGGAGATTATGATTATTACTATTCAAATTATTCTCCAGTCTGGGGTTGGGCTAGTTGGGCTAGTCGATGGTATCATTACGATAGTGAAGTTGCGGATTATACCGAGTCTAAAACCAAGGAAATACTTGAAAGCATTTTCGTATCCAAAAAAGAGCAAAAAAAGTGGAATAAAATATTTAAATTGAGCTATTTAGGTAAAATTGATACTTGGGATTACCAATGGATTTACACCATTTTTACAAATAATGGTATTTCAATCATTCCGAATGTTAATCTTATTTCTAATATAGGCTTTGGAATAAACGCGACACATACTGTTGATTTGGATTCTAAATTTTCAAATTTAGAAACAAAGGAACTGATTTTTCCATTAAAACATCCCAAACATGTTTTTGTTTCGAAGCAAGCAGATGATTATTTGGAAAGATTAAATAAAATATCTTTGATGACTTACTGTAAGCACATGGTTGAGCTGATAACTAAGAAAATTAAGCGCAGCTAGTATTCAAAATAAATTGTTTTAGAGTTTGTTCTTCTCAAGAAATATAAAGTCAATTTTGATAGTGTATGGACACATTTCTTTTTACGACCGAATAACAAGGAAATTAAAGCGGTTGTTGAAGCTCTAATGAATTATTTTCCTTTTCACCATTAAGCGATGCATAAGTACAAAATTATAAATGTAATTTCGTAGTCTTTAATTAATATTTATTGTTCAATAGTATGAAGTTTATAGGTAGAGAAGTTCCAGTAAGAAGATTGTTAAGTACAAGCGTTCGGTTCTTAAAGATTTTGCCAGGCTTAACTAAAGTGCAGTCTCCGTTTAAAATACTAAAGCACTATTTAACGTAAACGTCCCCGAAAATCATTTCGTTAAGAAATGGAGTCAGAATTACTCTATCTTCCCATCCTCATGATGTTATGACATTTTTCGGTGTCTTTCTGCGAAGAGATTATGGCATTATAAATCCCGGGAGTATTGTAATTGATATAGGCGCTAACATCGGGATGTTTTCATTATATGCGGCGTTATCAGGGGCTGAGAAAGTTTATGCGTTTGAGCCATCCCAAGAAGCATTTGAAATTCTCGTTGAAAATATTAAATTAAATAGGCTAACTGGAAAGATTATTCCAATTAATAAAGCTGTGAGTAATCAAGATAATTTACGAATTAAATTTCCAATCGTTTCTAGTCCTTATAATATGATGAACGGCGTTATTAATGCCGATCAAGAATTCTGTGAAATTGAAACTATCTCTGTTTTAAGCTTTATTGCTGAGAACCATATTAACCAAGTTGACTTACTAAAATTGGACTGTGAAGGTGCTGAATTTGACATATTACCTTCATTAGATTCAAAATTCTTATCGAAGATAAACGATATTAGAATGGAATATCACGGAGATCCAGCAAAACTAATAACATATTTAAATCAAAATAACTACACTACTAAAATCAATAAAAATGTAGCAATTTTATTATCCAGTAGAAAGAAACAATAAATGCTTTCTTTGGTAACCTTGTTTTAGGTAATTTTGCTAAAGATACTTCATGCCTGGAGTGTAACTAAACGAACTTTCTGGGATGTTCCACAATATGAACATAGCTATTACAAGTACTCATGACTCCGAGGGGAGTACTTTAATTATTCACAGAGTTATCCTTTCATAATTAAGTAAACAAATATATATGGAATTAACATTTTCAAGAATAAAACGATTTATAACCGATTATGGGAGGGTAAGAAGCCTTGTTAGTAAATTTATTAGAGGGAAAACTTTATTTATTAAAAAGAGAAGAATCAAGGAGAAGGTTTTATTAAATGTTGGGTGCGGTATTCTCCCTGTCAAGGAGTTCATAAATCTGGATTTTTACTGGCATCCGGAAATAGACATATGCTGGGATATTACTAAGAAAAAATATCCGATATAAGGAGAAACTCTTGAGGGGATTTATACAGAACATTGCTTGGAGCATATTCCATATCAAAAATGCTTGGACAATTTTAAGGAATTTCATAGATTATTAAAAAAAGGAGGAACACTTAGAATTATTTTGCCTGATGGGGAGATATATTGCAATTTATATCTGCAGAAAAAAACTAACGAAAATATTATTATGCCATATGGTGAAATTGAAGCAACACCTATGATTAGTATCAATCGTATTTTCAGAAGCCATGGGCATCAATTTATTTACGATTATGAAACATTAGAATTTCTCCTAAAGCAAGTGGGATTTATAAACATTAAAAGAGAAGGATTTAGGACCGGAAATGATAAGAGATTGTTAATAGACAGTCCCGAAAGGATTATAGAAAGTGTATATTTAGAGGCTAAAAAGTAGTTGACAGTATGCCGTTGAAAACATTATCAATAATTGTCAAGACTCTAAACTCAAACGGAAAAATTCAGCAATTTTTAACATCATCATTGATCAAAATTTGCGGGATTTTTCAATAATTATCATTGATGGTGGTTTATGAATTATTATTTGGATAGGCTCAAGCCGGGAGAGCATCTTATAATAGCTATTCCTATTGTTAAAAAGTATCCTTATGAGGATTTTGATCATATAAGACCTTATGGTCCACTGGGTATTGAGATGATTTTTGGACCTACCGGAGTCAAGTTACAATACGCTTCAAGAAATACGATTAAGCTTATTGATCTTAAACACAAAAAAAAATACTTTTATCGTTTTACCAATATTCGGGAACTTTATTTGAAAACTCCAAAAAGAATATTTATCCTATATTTAGGTATGTTGAGCGCAATACTTTTTAAACTGTCAGGTGGAATTTTAGGTAAAAAGGATGGTTGGATAAGGCTTTATCAAAAAGTATTATAGCTTATAAAGTTTAAGAGGAGTTTAGCGAAACGTGCCGGCTTAATTACATAATATCGAAACTGATTAAACGTAGGAATGAAGTTAGCAATTACAAGCACTAATGATCGTGAGGGGGGTGCTGCAAAATGTGCATATCGACTTCATCGTGGATTATTAGAATTAGGAGTTGACTCTAATATGCTGGTTAGAAGTAAAATAACAGATGACGAATTTGTTATCCCGGTACAAGAGAATTTCCGGAAGCTTGTATCGATGATAACTCCCAAACTAGATTCCTTATCATTACTATTTTATCCTAATCGTGAGAAATTTATATTTACCCCTGGGAGATTTGGAAGTTTTGATCCCTCATCTTACTCAGACCTTTTTGATATTTATAATATTCATTGGGTTGCAGGTGGATATCAAAGTATTTCATCTATCTCCCGGATAAAGAAGCCAGTAGTCATAACTCTCCATGATTCATGGACGTTTACCGGTGGATGCCATATTCCTTTCGGATGTACAAAGTTTATGGATAGTTGTGGGAATTGCCCTCAATTAAAATCTGATGAGAAGTCCGATCTAAGCTTCAAGGTTTGGGCGAAAAAGTACAGGGATTGGCATGGAAAAAACATTGTGCTGGTTGGGGGAAGTAGCTGGGTTACAGAGAATGCGAGAAAGAGTTCTATATTTAATAATCATAGAATTGAAATTGTACATCCGGGGCTCGACTTGAATATATATAAACCTTTGGATAAGAAATTTTGCAGGAACGTATTAGGATTTTCAGACTCTGACAAATTGATCCTGTTTGGTGCAGTGAGTGCAACATCGGATAAAAATAAGGGGTTTCATTTTCTAGAATCAGCGTTAAAAAAACTAGCAGCAAAGGATCCTGATATATCAAAAATAAAATTAATTATATTTGGAGCGTCCTCCTCAAGTTCAGAGCTTGATTTCGGAATTGAGACCCATTATATGGGGAAATTGTATGATGATATTTCCCTTACTATGTTATATTCAGCTGCTGATGTGATGATAGTTCCATCTATTCAGGAATCTTTTGGTCAAACAGCGTCTGAAAGTTTTGCATGTGGCACACCTGTAGTGGCGTTTAATGCCTCTGGCCTCAAAGACATAGTAGACCATAAAATTAACGGATTTTTAGCAGAGGCATATAATCCAAATGATTTGGCTGCTGGAATATCATGGGTCCTCTCAGATTCCCAACGTCTTATTAGCTTAGGAATACAAGCACGCAAAAAGGCAGAGAGAAAATTCGGAGTAAAAGATTTCGCGAAAAATTATCTGAATATATATGAAAGTTTGTTATAGTTTCATCGAATTGACAAGTTCATTTTGATATTTTAGTATATGAATCGCTTATCGGTAATAATTACCACTTTAAATGTAAATGGATTGATTCAAATCTTGTTAAGCTCATTAGCTAATCAAAATACTAAAAATTTTGATATAATAATTGTAGATGGTGGGTCTTCCGATGGCAGCCAGGAGGTTATTGAAGCTTTTCCGTTGACAATCGACTTAATTATAAAAAAAGGGGTAAGCATTTATGGAGGATTAAATGAAGGGGTAGCGATTTGCAAAACAGAATATTACATTGTATGCGGCGCAGATGATAGTCTTTACCCAGATGCTATTGCTACTATATTGACAGATATAGGTACAACAGATAATGATTTGTTATTATACTCTGTAGAAAAAGATAGTTCTATTTACTCATCGTATTATCCGACAAACTTTAAAAAATTTTTAGGGTGGCAATCTATCGTAGCATCACATTCAGTAGGTACGGTTATTAAAACGAATTTGCATACTGAATTTGGCAATTATTCGGAAAAGCATAGTGTCTTAGCTGATGGTTATTTTTTCTCAAAAGTGTTTAGTACTAAAAAATCTGTATTTATATCAAGAAAAGTACTGGGTAATTTCTCAGTTAATGGAGTAAGTAACCGGAATTTTTATACTAATATATTTATATTATTTTTAATTCAAATAGAATCTAATATGTTTTTCCCTCAGCTTGGATTACTGGTTTTACGCTTGATAAAATATAGAAATAAAAGAGTTCAGGTGTAACATATCCTTACATGAAGGACGATATATTAAATTAATCTAGCTATGAACCTGGTTGTATCCCATAAACCTAATAAGTTTTTATTTTATTTCTTGGCAATAGGAACACTTTTTATAATAATTAGTTCCGGAATATCTATAATGCTACGTTTTGGAGGGATTTTTATGATATTATTGTCGTTTTTTATTCATTTATTGAAATGTGAAATAAAGCTCCCTACGTATATTTTGTGGGGAGTTCTATCATTTGTCACTTGTTTTCTGATTGGGATTGTCAGAACTTCGTTGATCAGTAATGATTATTCCGAGATTTATTGGCTTACAATAACACTAATTGTTCTTTTGCCAATATACATTATTATATATTCCTCTTTTGGCTCGATTTACCTTGAGGATGTTATCACATTCATATCTTGGTCATTAATAATATTGTTTTTTATTTTGTTTGGCTCCTTATTTCTTTTACGTCAAGTATATGGAGCAAATATTTTATTGTTCTTTAGGGATTTTAATGGAGGGTTTTATTATAGGCCATTTTTGCACATGGAATATTATCCGTTTATATGGTTCCAGGCTTCTATTTTAGCAATGCCATTTGCCATCTATAATTTATTTAAAAAAAAGTGGATTGTTTTTTTTTTACTGGCTTTAGTTTTTTTTTTATCATTAAACAGAACTGGATCTTTTCTGATAATTTTCATTTATCTAATTAGCCTTTTCAAGAATCAAAAACTAATCGGAAGATTTTTATTATACTTTACATTAGGTCTTCCTTTTTTCTTTTTGGCGGGATGCTATTTTCTTACCATAATATATTCAACAAGCACCATTAATATTGATTCCGGATTTACCATCAGGGTTGGTCATGTGTTAAGTATTATGGATTACATGACCCAGGGAAGTAATCTCTTGTGGGGGATGGGAGCAGATTCCTTATTTGTAACTATCGGAAGAGATGGTGATGGAATTGTAAGGAATCAGGAGATTTCATTCTTAGAGATTTTTCGTAGGTTCGGAATATTTGGGTATTTTTTATTTAATTTTGGCTTTGTTATTTCTTTAATATTTTTTTACAATCGTTCAAATTGGGCATCTTTTTATAGCTTGTTCGCCTATATAATTTTCTCATTCACAAATCCGAGTCTTATATCCTTTATATTTATAGTGTTCTATGCAATTATCTCACCAACTCACCTCAAAGGAATCTATTCTAGCAATCATAATAACATTCAACCCTGATCTGATCCATTTTTCAAATTTTATCACTAAATTATCGAATCAGTTTTCAAAAATCTTAATCATAGATAATGACTCAAAAAACTATAAAGATATAACACACTGTGTAGAGTCACTTAAAGCAAGTTGTGAAATAAATTTTATAAAGAACCTCTCTAATATTGGCCTTGCTTCGGCACAGAACCAAGGTGCTAAATTTGTAATTGAGAATTCTTACGAAGCTTTTTGTATTTTTGATCAGGACAGTGATATTGATACCAACTATTTGGATGTTATGGTTGCTGATTATAATACCTTAGTATCGCGGGGTGAGTCAGTAGGGACGATCGGCCCTTGTATAGTAGATCGTAGCACTGGCTTATCTTATCCAGTAACCATCTATAATGGAGTTTTATTGAATAGATATACATTAAAGGGAAATGAAATTGCTGAATGTAGCTTTATTATTTCTTCAGGCTCACTTATACCCAGGGGATCTTTAACTGAAGTGGGTTTATTTCTCGATATTTTATTTATAAACTATATCGATATTGAATGGTGCTTCAGGTCTCGTTTTAAAGGCTTAAAAGTGTTCACTTCAAATAACACTAAGCTCACTCAAGATGTTGGATTATATCGCAAAATGATTTTAGGACGTTCTATTCCCGTTCATAATCCAATTAGACGCTATTATGCTGCTAGAAATTCCATATTCATGTTATTTTTGCCGCATGTATCTATAGGATACAAATTGCGTGAAATATTTTTCAATCCCATGAGATTAGTATTTGATTGCCTCGTAGAAGGTAATACACGCCACCGTGTGAGTTTTTTTATGAAAGGCATTTATGATGGGATTAGAGGAAAATAGCAGGTCTTACATCAATATTTACCAATGTACATGAATAACACTATTGACACATTTAACATAATATGAATTTAATAAAAATCAAGATCCTTCACGTTCAGGTTTCACCTGTTTTTTCTGGCGCAGTTAAGTTCTCATTTGATATTCTTTCGAATTTAGACAAGGAAAAATATGACCCGTACATAATATATTCCAATACTGAGCCGGTAAATCAAAATCTTAAAGATGAATTTATCAAAAGATTTGAACAAAATGGTATTAAAACTATAGGTTCAAAATATCTTAAAAGAAAGATTAGTTTTGCAGATATCAGGTCGGTTTTTGAATTGTATTATATAATAAAAGGAATATCACCAGATATTGTTAATTCTATATCTTCAAAGCCTTGGATTATTTGCTCATTATTATCTCTTTTCGTTAAAAGACCTCGTTTTATTCACACTATACAAGGATTATCCTGGCATTCCGGGATTTCTTTTTTTAAAAGGAAGTTTTATTATTTTTTAGAGTGGTTTGCTGCTCTTGGTAATGATAAAATAGTTTTTGTAAATCGTTTGTATATGAAGGATTTCAAGTATTTTGCAGATAAATCTGTATACATTCCCAATTGTCTTGAATTTAGGAAGGCTGATTCATTTTCAAACGAGGAGTCTGTGGATGTTCGTTTATTATTTATCGGACGTATCGATCCGCAAAAAGATATCTTAACGCTACTTAAAGCTTTTAACTTGGTGGTAAGAAAATCTTTACTAATTAATATTTATCTCGATATCGTTGGTGACGATACTATAGGAGAAGGACATGAACTATTAAAGGCTAAGGAGTTTATAGCAAAGAATCCCGGCCTCTCCCGCCTTGTCAGGTTTCACGGATGGCATTCCAATATTGATCCCTTTCTTGCGAAATCAAATATTTTTATTTCTACATCTATATATGAAGGCTTCGGTATAGTTTTTCTTGAAGCTGGAAACTATTATCTGCCTGTTATTTCTACCAATGTCGATGGGATTCCAGAGGTGGTTAGACATGGATCTGGTGGTTTATTAGCACATAAATATGATTATATTCAGATAGCTGAATATATTGAAACGCTTTGTTTAGATAAAACCTTAAGACTTAAAATGGGGCAATCGCATGGGAGTTATGTCCGAACAAACTTCTCTAAAGATTTAATAGTTTCTAAATACGACGAATTATATACAAATCTAACTAAGGATAGCTAATAATAATTTAACCCTTAATGAAGAAAATTCTTATTATAGGAGGCAGTGGTTTTTTAGGACACAATATTTATCAATCCCTAAAAGATGAACCTGGCATTGAAATACACTTTCTCACACGCAATAAAGCTGATTTCATTACTCAAACAATGCCGAAAATTACAAAAGTTTACGAGTATTCTGAACTTAATGATACTTTGGAAACAGTGTATGACTTAGTATTACACCTTGCGGGTAAAGCCCACGACCTCAAAAAAGTATCCCAACCTGAAGAATACTATGATGTAAACTTGAAACTTACAAAAAAGCTATATAATGCGTTCCTGAAATCAGAAGCAAAGAAATTTATTTTTATAAGCACTGTAAAAGCCGTTGCAGATAGTGTGGAGGGTATTTTAACGGAAGATGTAATTCCTAATCCAAAAACCCATTACGGCAAATCAAAACTAATGGCTGAGGAGCATATTCAAAGTCAGCCTTTACCCGGAGGAAAATCATATTATATCCTTCGCCCCTGCATGATTCATGGCCCGGGTAACAAAGGCAATCTTAACCTCCTTTATCAATTCGTATCTAAAGGAATTCCGTATCCACTCGCAGCATTTGAAAATAAAAGATCTTTTTTAAGCGTTGGAAACTTGTGTTTTGTAATCCGTGAAATATTAGAACGAAATGATATTCAGTCCGGAATTTACCAGGTTGCTGATGATGAACCATTATCTTCCAATGAACTGGTTAGTTTAATTGCAAAGGAATCAAAACACTCTACACGATTGTGGAGGCTAAGCCCTCGATTGAATAAAGCATTGGCGCAATTTGGAGATAAATTTAAACTTCCACTAACTACAGAGCGCCTTAATAAGCTGACAGAAAATTATATAGTTAGCAATCAAAAATTGAAGGATGCTT
>JBDNGV010000619.1:0-3711 GCA_041689125.1 Daejeonella sp. | reverse complement strand
GATGTGCAATGGCAGGTTTTTTCCAAACACAATAAACAGTCCATCCAAAAGGGAAATGTATGGATAAGACCAATAAACAATGATGAGTTTATTGATAGTATGTCGAAGGCAACAGGAGTTTTCTGTGGTGCCGGATTTGAAACTCCGGCAGAGGCAATGTTCCTTAAAAAGAAACTGATGGTAATACCGATGAAGGGGCAGTACGAACAGCAATGTAATGCTGCGGCATTAGAAGAAATGGGCGTTCCGGTAATAAAGAGTCTTAAGAAAAAACATCTGAAAAAAATAGTAGATTGGGTTTTAAACGGAGAAATAATTCCCGTTGATTATTCGGATATGACTGAAACTATTTTAAGGAATATTATTGCAATTGAAGCAAAGGCAAGAATCGACAAAATGGCTTTGATGCCAAAGGAATCTGACTTTCAATTATCGGGGAATACCAATTTTCTAAAAAAACTTGAGAAAATAGCTTCCGGAATTTTCTGATGGTTAAAAGTACAGATTTTGATAAAGATTTTGTCTGGGGAGTTGCGGCTTCTGCCTTTCAAACAGAAGGGGCATTTGATACTGATGGAAAAGGCCTATCTATTTGGGACGAGTTTTCCAGAAAGAAAGGTAAAATCTTCAAGGGACATGTTGCTGATATCAGCAGTGATTTTTACAATCACTACACTCGGGATATTGCCTTGATGAAATCAATGCATATCAACCATTTCCGATTTTCATTTTCATGGTCTAGAATATTTCCCAATGGTATAGGTGAAGTTAATACCAAAGGTGTAGCCTTTTACGACCGCTTAATAGAACTTTGTTTAGAATTAGGAATTAAACCTTGGGTAACATTATATCACTGGGATCTTCCATTGGCTTTGCAGCAGAAAATGGGATGGGTTAACCGAGATATCGTAGATTATTTTTCCGAATATGTTGCATTTTGTATCAATTACTTTGGAGATCGGGTTAAACACTGGATGATCTTAAATGAGCCCATGGTTTATACTGGCGCAGGTTATTTTTTGGGTATTCATGCACCTGGAAAGAAGGGGGTGGATAATTTTATTCCGGCAATCCATCATTCGGCACTATCACAGGCTGCAGGTATCAGAATCGCTCAACAATTAAGAACTGATCTGGAAGTTGGAACAACCTTTTCTTGTTCTGCAATACATCCTTATACTTACAAAGAAAAAGACATCAAGGCTGCCAAAAGGGTTGATGCCTTAGTTAACAGGCTATTTGTAGAACCTTTGAATGGATTGGGTTATCCAACCGACGAACTTCCATTTTTAAAAAGGATTGAAAAATATATGCATCCAGGTGATGACGATGCCTTATTTGCTGAACCCGATTTTATAGGTATTCAAAATTATACAAGAGAGGTAGTGAAGCATTCCTATTTCACCCCCTATATAAATTCATCCTTAGTTCATGCAAAAAAAAGGGTGCAGGATGTGACTGAAATGGATTGGGAGATATATCCGCAGGCTATGCACGAGATGCTCCATCATTTTTCAAAATATAAGTTCAAAAAAATTTATGTAACAGAAAATGGCGCCGCTTTTCCAGATATCCTTGATAACGGTAATGTGAATGACATCAAAAGAATCAATTACCTTCAGTCTAACATTGCTGAAATATTGAAAGCAAAAAATGAAGGAGTAAATGTAAATGGATATTTTGTGTGGAGTTTCACAGATAATTTTGAATGGGCAGAAGGATATCGCCCTCGCTTCGGGTTAGTACATATAGATTATGAAACTCAGAAAAGAATTATTAAAGCATCCGGCCATTGGTATAGTAATTTTTTATCTGAAATTTAGCTTTCAATATGGGCACATTTCCATTAGAGTCCTAGATTATTTAATACTTAGGTTTTTAATTTCACAAAATTATATATACTTTAATTTAATGTTTTCAAATGAACCCTAATTTTAAACCTTTAAAAATTAAATTTGTTATGAGTCAAACTATTAATGCAAACCGCCTCTTTGTGGCGAGTTGTTTTGCACTTATTACTACAGCCTTTTCGTTTAGTATACGTGCAGGAATCTTAACCCAACTGGGAACTGAATTGAATTTGGATCCGGTGCAGTTAGGTCACATTAATCAAATGTGGTTTTTGGGCTTCCCAATATCCATGATTTTGGGGGGTATTTTTTACACGAGTATTGGCCCAAAATTGATTATGCAAATTGCATTGTTGGCCCATGCAATCGGTATAATTTTAACAATTTACGCCACTGGTTACGACACATTATTGATTTCTACTTTATTAATTGGTTTAGGTAATGGTTGTACCGAAGCAGCATGTAACCCAATGATTGCTGATTCTTATTCCGGCTTAAATTTTAGTAGTAAAATGAATCGTTTTCACATGTGGTTCCCTGGAGGAATAGTGTTAGGAGCTTTGATTTCCAAATTCATGACTGATTCAAATATGAGTTGGCAGTCTCAAATTTGGGTAATTCTTATTCCAACCATTATTTATGCGGTTTTATTCTTTGGACAAAATTTCCCAAAACCTAGAATTGCAGAAAATTCAACTTTGGATAACTTTAAATCGATGTTAAACCCATTGTATTTATTTATGGCAGCTTGTATGGCATTAACTGCTATATCTGAGTTTGGTCCACAGCAATGGGTAGGTCCTATCTTAGCGAAAGCGGGCGCAAGCCCAATGCTGATTTTAGCCCTAGTAACCGGATTAATGGCTGTTGGAAGGTATTTTGCAGGCCCACTAATTAAACAGCTCAATACAGTAGGGGTCTTGTTAGGTTCTGCTGTTTTTGCTGTACTTGGTATTTATATGATGAGTACAATGGATGGCTCAATGCTTTATGTAGCTGCAGTATTTTATGCCCTTGGAATCTGTTATTTCTGGCCAAATATGATCGGATTTGTTGCAGAAAATATGCCTCAAACAGGTGCACTGGGACTCTCAATTATGGGTGGTATCGGAATGTTTTCTTCTTCAATGTTTCAACCAATCATTGGAGGATGGATTCAAGATAATAAGATAGTTGCAGTTTCAAAAGGCTTAGCCGGTGATGCAGCCGATTTAGCCGCAGGACAGGCAACATTATCTAATATGTTGATTTTCCCAGCTATTCTAATCGTCGCATTTCTTGGTCTTTATTTGTATATGAAAAAGCAAAAAACCCTGAGTCCGGCTGTATGATATGATATTTACAAGGGAGGGGGCAATTGCCCCCTCCCTTGTTTTAAACCATTTCAGAATCGTAAATAACAACCTTATTCCAGAGACTGCTATAATTTTTTACAAAATCTAGGTGTATAGGATCTGTCTGATAACTCAACTCTCCAGCAAGATCATCAAAGAATACAAGTAAGGATACGCCATAACTGGTGTCAATTACACTTCTTTTTTCTGTAGCAGCCACTATACCAACATGTATTTGGCGCACCGAATTAACTTTTTCCAAAGTTTTTACCCCGTCAATAAGTTTTTGTCGCTCTTCAGGATTATTAAGCCAGAAATACACCTGATGTGCAATTTTATTAGTTTTAGTTTTCATAGATAAAGTTTCGGCCATTGTTGAGCTGCCCGCGGTAAGAATTACCGCCGTGCTGATGAATTTTCTTCTGCTGGATTTGTTATTCATAAAATTGGTTTAAAAATATTTTTAAAATTGCATTAATATTCCTTTGATGTTTAATAATTTATTTTGTAATCGCACTAGTATCCAT
>JBDNGV010000618.1:0-3165 GCA_041689125.1 Daejeonella sp. | reverse complement strand
GGAGGGTGAAAGGCGCGACCATATTCATCAGGTAGGTAACTGGCTGAACTATGGCAATGTAAACGGTTATGATTTCTGGGGTAATGGCTCAGAAGGAAAGCGAAATGTTAAGGGCGGTCAGATCAAACATTTAGGCATTCAAAAGATGACTGATGGTTCAGGTGAAGGTACTTTACTAACAAAAGCAAGCTGGATTGATCCTCAGGGAAAGGAATTACTGGCGGAAACAACAGAATTTCACTTTATAGCTAAAGGCTCCACCCGTATTATTGACCGCATTACAACTCTGGCAGCCAGTGGAGACGCAGTTACCATGAAGGATACAAAAGAAGGCAGTTTTGGAATTCGCGTTGCCCGGCAGCTCGAGTTGCCTTCCAAAGAGGACGTTACATTAACTGACGCAAAGGGCCATCCAACAACAGTGAAAAAGATGTCAAATGAAGGGGTAACCGGCAACTATAAAAGTAGTGAAGGGGTAACCGGCGAAGCGATTTGGGGCAAACGTGCTAAATGGATGGATCTATATGGCAGTATAGGAAATGAAAAAATTTCACTCGTCATTGCCGACCATCCTAAAAATCTAAGCTATCCCACTTACTGGCACGCTCGAGGCTATGGCCTATTTGCAGCAAACCCGTTTGGTGTGAAGGATTTTACTGAAGGGAAACAGGAATTGAACTATATCATTCCTGCTGGTAAATCATTGACATTAAGATACCGGATCATTCTTAGTTCCGGTAAGCACCTGAGCGATGCAGAGATTAATGCCTATACCGATGAATTTGCAGCTAAATATTAAATAAATTAAAGAACAATCCCGGATCCCGGGATTGTTCTCGTTTATTGCAAACTGAAACTCCGGAATTGAAGCTGATTTCGACCAATCAGGTTAGGCAGGAATATTAGTTATGCAACAGTGCATGTACCTTGGTGGAGAACTGAGGGTTATTATAAAAGCAAGTGGCAGGGGACATGGAAGCTCGATGGTGGCGGCGCGTCAGACCCCTCTTCAATTTCGCATCAATCCCACTAAAAAAATATTGCGGCCTTCATCGAATCCATTGAAGCTGGCAGACCCTTTGAAATTGACGGATATGAAGCCCGAAAAGCCGTTGAAATCGCCTTAGCAATTTATGCTTCTGCCAAAGGTGAGAAGCAATACTCATTTTAAACTTTTGAAGACTTTTACCAGCACAAACCTTATTATATTTATAAATAGAAATTTCATTCAATTTTTTTCATTCTTAATGGCCTTTTTCCGATAACGTTCTCGCTATTTTAATTGATCAATTCATTGTATATCAGCATGAATTGCTATTATATTGCTTTATGATCGGGTTTCGACATTGTACATATCAGGTTCGGTTGAATTGATCAAATTATAATGGAAGCTTTCAATCAGTTACTTGAATATTAAAATTGCACCAAGTTTTAATTTTTATAGAGGAACTTATTGGATTTTTATCAACCATTTTTATTGAAGAGAAACAGATAATATAGGAATCATATCTACCGCTTTCTATTTGGGATTTCTGTAAACAGGGCTAAAAATTCACAAATCCTTAATTATATATGAAGACAATAAAAAATACCTTTCTGATTGTATTTGCTTTGATTTTTTCGGTCAAGCCCTGCATATCACAGGATGAAATTTCTAAAAAGACTTCAGAATTAATGCTTTGCGTTGGTAATCACTGGACTGAAGACGAAGGAAAATTATTTCTCGATCGCCAGCGGCAGAAGTATACAACATCTGCAGCCTGGAAGAATCGAGCAAAACAAATCAGAGAACAAATTTTGAAAGGTGCCGGCTTGGAGAAGTATCCCAATAAAGGCCCTCTTAATCCTATTATGGGCGAAAAACGTGTTTATGACGGTTATCAGGTGCAAAATATTGCTTTTGAAAGCCTGCCTGGAGTGTATGTTACAGGAAGCTTATACACTCCAGCAAACGCTAAGGGGAACCTTCCGGGGATATTAAGCGTGGAAGGCCATTGGCCTAAACCGGAGGATTATGGAAGATACCGACCCGAAGCACAAAAACGTCATGCAAGCATGGCACGAATGGGGGCAATGGTTTGGGCCTATGATATAGTTGGGTATGGTCAACTGGAGGAATTTGGATGGGTGCATAAACACCCGGAGTCGTTAAAGTTACAACTATGGAACAACATACGTGGAATCGATTTCTTGCTTATGATGGGCGCAGACCCTAAAAAGATTGGCATTACAGGCCCCTCAGGTGGAGGTACCCAAACTATTTTGCTTACTGCCGTTGATGACCGTATAGCTGTTTCTGCTCCTGTGGTGATGGTATCCGCTCATTTCTTTGGTGGTTGTGTTTGCGAAAGCGGCATGCCTATTCATAAAAGCAGGAATTTTCAAACCAGTAATGTAGAAATTGCTGCTCTTGCTGCTCCCCGCCCATTATTAATGGTTTCTGTTGGTGGCGACTGGACAAAAAACAATCCAACAGTGGAATACCCACACACTAAATATATTTACAATTTACTTAAAAAACCAAATCTTGTAGAGAATGTCCATTTACCAAAAGAATTTCATGGTTATGGTGATAATAAACGCATTGCAGTTTATCCCTTCCTCGCTAAACATCTGGGGCTCGATATTAGCAAAGCCATGAACCCTGATGGAACACTAAATGAAAAAATGATTGTAATAGAGGATCAAAAAGCACTTTATTCCTTTGATGAAAAGCATCCTTTTCCTTCCAATGGTATCAGAAAAAATGATGATGTGGTTTGGAAGTAGGCCTGTCAAATGTTTAATAAACCCTATCCTGAATAGGCTTTCCCGTATTAATAGAAGATCCTTATGAATTTTAACAAAGCATTTTACCTCTGTCTCCTGCCACTTGCAGGTCTTTTACAACAGTGTACACAAGTCAGTAACTTAAAAACAGAGGTAGCGGATTCTGATTCAGCCTATTATACCATCGAGGATTTTAAATCACTCGAAAAAATTGATGCCCATTTTCATATCCAGTCTGATGCGGATACGGTCTTTATAAAACAGGCAGAAGAGGATAACTTTCGCATCCTGAATATAAATGTCTATAAGGATAATGGTAAGCCGATTGAAGAGCAGCAAAAATTTTCAATCAGGATGATCCAAGCTTTTCCTGATCGTGTTGCCTGGGGCACTGCT
>JBDNGV010000617.1:0-5134 GCA_041689125.1 Daejeonella sp. | reverse complement strand
TTGAATTTTGCAACTCGAAATTACGATTATTTAAGAGAAGCCATTATTATGGCTTCTTTTTTATCGGACAACAATGATTTTAAATATATAAAAATTAAAATCATGAAAATTAAGAATAAGGTTGTGATAATAACAGGAGTAGCAAGTGGAATTGGTGCCGAAACTGACTATTCACTGGCTTTAAAAGGTGCAAAAATAGTTCTCGCTGACCTTAATGTAGAGATGTTGAATGCAGTAGTTAATAAGATTAATTCTGTAGGTGGTGAGGCTCTTGCAATAAAAACTGGCGTTACCCAAGAAACGGATATTATAAATTTAATGGATAAAGCTGTGGAAACTTATGATGGTATGCATGTTGTAATACCTTCCGCTGGCATAATAAATGATGCCTTTATCGTAAGCCCAAATAAGGAAACTGGCAAAGTAAGTCAATGCATGACTACAGAGCAGTTTATGTCGGTAATCAATATAAATCTATTAGGAACTTTTCTTACATTAAGGGAAGCATCAATTAGAATGATAAATAATAATTGGAAAGGGATATTGTTTACAATTTCATCAATCAACAAAGAAGGCCAGTTGGGGCAACTAAATTATAGTTCTACAAAGTCGTCTGTAGCTCTATGGCCTAAAATTATGGTTGGTGAATTTCATGCAAAAAAAGTTAAGAATTTAAGAGTTGTAGGCATTGCCCCCAATATTTGGAAACACCTCTATTACTTAACATGAAACCTTAGATTTTAGAGGGAATAGTAAGTGAGGTATCCATAGGAAGACTCGTTAAAATACAGGAAATTGTTGATACTATCTTATTTGTAATTAAAGATGACGCAATAACGGGAACAACATTGGAAATTGCTGGCGGGGTGATGTCAAAAGGACTAGCAAAATAAAATCTGACAGATAGCCTACGGATTCAAGAAACTAAAACAATTCATACTATAATAATGTTGGGATATTGAAAAATTGCAATTTAACTTTTTGGTTTCTAAAATTTTATTATATTTGTGTTATGTTATACATATTAAATATATTTTATCACAATTTAAATTTTGACTCTATTTAAAAATAAGCAGCGTCAAACGACACTATCTATTTAACTGAAACATGCTTGGATGACTTCCATAATATTGGATTCTTAATCTATTTAAATATTAATAGGAATTTTTCTATAATAAAAGTTAAACTTTCACCAACCAAAATTCTTGAGCTCGGGTCCAAAATGTTCTAACGAAATTGAAAACACTAAAAATTATAAACATAATCGCTATGAAAAATTTATTGTTAATTGCAGCATTACTTTTGATAGTATCCTGTTCAAAGGAACTTGATGCTTCCCAGGTATCGCTAATCTCCAACCAACCATCACTACCTGTTTTGGTTGGAAAGGAAAATAATCGGATATTGGAAATTCAATTAGATGTTTTGGATAGCGCATCAACCTATGTCCTGAAAACCATCACTTTCAGTTTCGAAGGTACTACAGATATTTCTGATGTCAACAATGCTTCAGTTCTTTTTCATAATGAAAGTAATTATAATAAGGCCTCTGCTTTTGGCAGTATTACTGACATAAATTCAAAAATTGCTATAAGTGGGAAGCAAACTTTATCAAAAGGGACAAATTTTGTTTGGTTAACTTTAGGATTAAATGGCACTCCAAATTTATTAAACAAAGTTGCTGCAAAAATTATATCAATTGAATTTGAAGATGGAAGTGTTTTAAAACCCGCTATTGCAGACAATATAAAACCACAGCGAATCGGTATTGCATTACTTCAACACAATGAAAATAATGTAGATACGTACCGAATTCCTGGGTTGGAAACTACAAATAAGGGAACATTGATAGCTGTATATGATAATCGTTATAATAGTAGTGTTGACCTACAGGCAGATATTGATGTAGGTATGAGTCGCAGTGTGGATGGAGGCACTACTTGGGATTCTATGAAGGTTATCATGGATATGGGCGAATACGGAGAATTACCTCAAGATCAGAATGGAATTGGAGATCCCGCGATCTTAGTTGACAGGAACACAGGAACAATTTGGGTTGCTGCACTTTGGTCTAATGGACATCCTGAACAAAGATCCTTTAATGCATCTAAGAGTGGCATGTTGCCAGCAGATACAGGTCAGTTTATCCTTGTGAAAAGCGAAGATGATGGGGTTACCTGGTCTGAACCTATCAATATAACCCAGCAGGTCAAGAAACCTGAATGGAAACTGCTGCTTCAGGGTCCTGGCAAGGGAATAACCTTGAAAGACGGCACATTGGTTTTTCCTGCACAATTCAAGGATGAGAAAGAAATACCTTATTCCACTATTATCTATAGCAAAGACCATGGGGAAACTTGGAACGTTGGAACTGGGGCTAAGTCCAATACGACGGAGGCACAAATAGTTGAACTGACAAATGGTAGTATCATGCTTAATATGCGGGATGACCGAAACCGGGACTCTGCAGATGGCCAAAATGGTCGTTCTGTTGCGGTTACTACTGATTTTGGCAAAACATGGATAGAACACTCTACTTCACGTAAAGCCTTACAAGAATCTGGCTGTATGGCAAGCCTTATCTCTTTTAATCACCCTGAAAAGGGAATTCTCCTATTTTTTTCGAATCCCAATACAACAAAGGGTAGAACGAACATGACTATAAAGACAAGTTTTGACCAAGGAATGACCTGGCCAAAAGTAAATCAGCTCGAACTCTATGAGGATGAGGGCTACGGCTACTCATGCATGACGGTTATTGATGATAATCATATCGGAATTTTATACGAAGGAATTAAGGAACTATATTTTGAAAAAATTGCCGTCAGTGAATTACTAGGTAGTAAATAGCAGATTCTTTTGCGCTTTAGGGTAAGTGAGCAAAATCATAATTTTGACTTCTTTTGAGTTTGGTTATATGATTTACCGTAATAAAAATACTAAGCTAACACCAATGAAACAATGACAACTATCAAAGAACTTCATAATCTACAGGGTAAAGTAGCCTTAATAACAGGAGGCTCGCGCCATTTAGGATTTGATGCGGCGGATGCTTTAGCTGAAATGGGGTGTGATTTAGTAATAACTTCTCGCGAACTAAAGAGTGCAGAAATTGCTGCCAACACAATACAAAAGCGACATTCTATTCAAATCCTTCCATTCGCTCTGGATATAAGTAATCATGATATGGTTGTTAAAGTGATAAGACAAGCCAATGATTGGAAAGGCAGGCTAGATATCCTAGTAAATAATGCAGGAGGCACACCACGTGGTGGGCCAGTTCATTTATTTGATAGAAGACCAGAAGATATTAAGGAACTAATGATGACCAATTTGGTTGGAACCTTATTTTGCTGCAAAGAAGCTGGGCGAATCATGGTGAGTCAAGGTTCAGGAAAAATTATAAATATAGCCTCAATGGCTGGCCTTATTGGTCGTGATAGGCGCGTTTATAGCCAAAACAATATGCTAGGTCAACCGATTGATTATGCGGCAGCGAAGGCAGGTATTATTGGAATGACAAGAGACTTGGCAGGCTTGTTATCTCCAGATGGGGTTTATGTTAATGCCATATCGCCCGGCGGGTTTGGACCTCGTAAATTACCTTTGGGTTTCGTAAATGATTATAGTGACAAGACCCCTCTTGGCCGAATGGGACAAGATGGAAAGGACTTAAAGGGAGCAATATTATTTCTTGCCTCAAAGGCATCAGACTACGTAACAGGTCACAATTTGGTTGTAGATGGTGGCTTTACAATCTGGCGCTAAAATGCACTTTTATGACAAATGAAAAACGTATTGTAGTTGTAGGTACGGGTTCTATAGGAAAACGACATGCTCGTTTACTTGTTGAACGTGCCGATATTTCTGTTGAGTTATGTGATCCAGACCTTAAAGCATTAAAGGAGGCAACTAATGAAATTGGTAATTTAAGGCAGCATATTTCCTTTAAAGAGATGATCGAAACCAAGCCTGATATGGTTTTAATTGCCAGTCCGCATAAATTTCATGTCCCACAAACGATTCAGGCATTAAACAATGGAGCTCATGTGCTTTGCGAAAAACCGATGGGTGATAGTTTAGAATCTGCAAAAAGCATTCTAAAGGCTAAAATTGCTTCTAATCAAATTCTTTCTTATGGATTTTCCAATCATTTTCACCCAGGAATTTTAAAGATTAAAAAAATAATAGAAAATGGTGAATTAGGTGAGATTTTATATGCCCATTTTCATGTAGGTACGTATGGCACACTAGTTAATTCACTTTCACGATATCAATCTAAAATTGATTCGGCCATCCTCATGGATTATGCGCACCAACCCGACCTATTATTTTGGATGTTAGGAAAAATACCCTCCGGCGTATATGCTGCTGCGGGCACAGGGATGAATCTTGAATTGCGTTCCAGTCCAAACGCTTTGACTTTAATTTTAGACTATGAAACACCACTTACGAGTAGTATTCATTTGAATTATCTCCAATATCCTGACCGATACCATTACGAATTCATAGGCGATAAAGGTTGGATCTATCTTGACTTGATTTCCAATATTATTTCTATTGGCAATAGAAAAGAAAAAAAAACTACCCAAGAGCAGCTTAAATTTGATCGCGATGGTATTTATATTGCAGAACATCAAGCATTTTTCGATGCAATCTTAGGTAAGCGATTACCTGAAAGTCCAGCCGAAGAAGCTTTACAATCTATGATTGTTCTAGAAGCTGCTATTCAGTCTTGGAAAACGAAAAGGCGCGTAACTGTGAATCAGTTTTATTCTAAATGAAAATTTATGTTAAATATTTTATTTATTTGGAAAAGCAGCCAATGAATCGGAAAACATTTTTTTTGTTTAATTATGGAAGGATTTAAATTGAACAAATAGACCTATCGGAGAATGAAAAAAAATAGATATCATGTTATACTGGTCAATTTGGGAAATAGTTAATGGAAATGTAATGTACTGTTTTAGGTGTTAATATAATAATTGAGTTAGTTGAATTTATGCATTTATTGATTGTTGAGTTAGTTTGAGAGAGACCATCTAGGGTATTTTTAGGTGGTCTTTTTTTATTCTTAAGAGGTTATGATGAAATCCCTTATTGTTTCCTGCTCCAGCCCATTTCCCTGCAATCC
>JBDNGV010000616.1:0-2190 GCA_041689125.1 Daejeonella sp. | reverse complement strand
TTACTGAATTGCCAAATGTCAATAATATCGCCATTCAAAACAACAATTTTAGGCTTAACTGATTTGAGATAATGCAAAAGCTCTTTAGCTCTGCAACCATAAGTGCCCAGATGTACATCTGAAATTACAATGATGTCAACCCACCTTTTCCCCTTTTTCATTCTAATGTCTAAAAATAGAGCTGATTTTAGAAAAACGAATAAAAATTAAGTTGAAAATAAGTTTAGATAGAAGTGAGTGGATTTGATTCAATATTTTCAAATTTTCTAAACAAATGTAGAAAACACTTATTACCAGTATATTAACTCATTAACAGCAAATTGTTATGTTAAAAATATTAGGATATTTTTCTGGGGAATTTGAATAAAAAAATATTGAATATGCTTACAACAAAAAGTGGGCAGACGATTTGCCTTTATCGGCTTAACCAGCCTTGACATTTCACCCTGCTAGGTGCTTTTGGATATATAAGTTTGTATGGACTAGTTTTTTATCCGGCACAATTATTATTATGATTGATTATCCTTCCAAAATTCGAATTAAGTCGTCATTGACATAAAACAATTCTTTGCCGTCTTTAACAGGACTTAGGATTTTTTTATCCACTAATTGATTAAAATATTTTGTAAGAGTCGTTCTTGAGGTCACATTTAATTGATTACCTATTAATTTAGGTTTGATATATGGTTGACTAAAGATTAATTCATTGACCTCTTTATTATACCATTTAATTTGTCCTTTGGCGTGGGCCAGCGTTGCGTCCATTTGGGCTAATATGCTTTCAATGAGTTGGCTTGTTAATTGAGCTGTTTTCTCCACTGCCTCTAACATATATAGTATCCAGGGCTTCCATAAGCCCCTTTGGGTAACAGCTCCTAGATTATAATAATAATCATCTTTATTAACGATGATATATTTAGACAGATATAATACAGGTTGGTTTAGCAAACCGGTATGCACAAGATACAGCAGGTTTAGAATACGTCCGGTTCTGCCGTTTCCATCTGGGAAAGGATGTATTGCTTCAAACTGATAATGAGCGAAACACATTTTGAGTAAAGGATCGGTCGGATATTTTTCATAATCGTTTAAATAAGATAATAAGTTATCCATGAGTTTTTCCAATATGCCGGGCCCTCTCGGTGGAGTATACATTACTTCTCCCGAACGAAATTCACTTTGACCTCTTTGGATTACGGTAAGAGATGCTGGGGATCTTAGGCCAGATGCCGTATTTTTGATCTGCCTGAAGATTCCAACTATACTTTCTAAATCAATATGGTTGTTTTCCTTTATTAGCCGATAGCCTGCCCATAAAGCTTTGCGATAGCGTAACACTTCCTTTGTTGCGACATTTGCTTTATCTTCCTGTACGGTATCGGAAACCGCTTTGTATAAAGCATCTTCTGTCGTAAATATATTTTCGATTGCAGTTGATGCCTTAGCTTCCTGCAAAGCAATTGTATTTACCATCATTAGCGGATTAGGTAATCTCATAATACTGCTGTTTACAGTCGCCAATGCTCTGGAAGCGGACACTAACTTTTTTAAAATGTCCGTATCATTTTCAATTTCTGAACCTGGAGGTAACAGCGGTAAATTATTAAATGGTTTTAATCTGTCGTAAGCCATAATCATTCGTTCATTATTATTGAATTATTGAACATGATACAAAATAACGTAAAATCGATGTATAAAAAAAGACTTATGTTCATTTTTTAAGGTAAAATGAACATAAACAAAAAATAGGAATAAAGGTGAACATATTAGGACTATATATTCATATTATTAATATAAATGGACATGTAATAGAACCACTTATATTGGCATAACGGAATACCTCAATCAGAATTATCAAGCAAATTCTAGCCTTTGTTTAGATGCTTGCTTTCCTACTTCCTGATAGCTTTATCAGTAAGAATATCCTGTACATTAGCTTTTTGCAATACTTAAACTAGGTTATAGCTGGTCAAACCATTGGAATGAAATTCAATGCGGGTAAAAAACCCTTCTTGTGGCTTCATATCGTTAATAAAGGAATAGATTTAAATAAAAACAAGAACAATATTCTACTGATTAATTTACGTATTTGATATACCCAAAAATTGCTGATATGAAAAAATTTAATGCTACCATCTTGTTATTATTCATAATTACAATTAGGTTAAAAGCACAGTTTATTCAAAATTT
>JBDNGV010000615.1:0-2431 GCA_041689125.1 Daejeonella sp. | reverse complement strand
TATAGAGTTCAATACACAAATTGCATTAAGAAAAGAAAAGGAGCAAAATGAGCAAAAAAGCAAGTTTGTTAGTATTGCTTCCCATGAGATAAGAACACCTTTGACAAGTATACAATCTAGTTCTGATCTCATTCAAATGTATCTATCCGTTGAAAATGTTCCCAAAGATAAAATTCAAAAACATTTAGATAAAATCACCGGTCAGATCTCACGTTTATCTAACATGATATCGGATTTACTGGTTGTTGGACAAATTAATACAGACAAATTTAGGATTGAGAAAAAAGAGGTTGATATTGAAAAATACATACAAAGAAATATTTCCAACTTCTTTACTGTCAACCTAAACTCGAGGAAAATAAAATTCAGGTCAGTTGGTAAAAAAAGAAATGGTTTTATAGATCAGGTTCTCATGAGTCAGGTTATGAACAACTTGATTGTCAACGCCCTTAAATACTCTCAAGGAAGGTCGGATCCTGAAGTTCTATTAGAATATCTTCATGAGAATTTCAGAATCTCAGTTAAAGATTTTGGCATCGGAATACCTGAAGATCAAATAGTAAAAATTTGCGAGTCCTTTTTCAGAGCAAGAAATGTTGAGAATATTGAAGGTACAGGATTAGGTATGACCATTGTTAAAAAAATTACAGAAATGCATAAAGGACATATTAAATTGAGTAGTGTGGTGAATAAAGGAACCACGGTCGAATTAAATTTTCCATACAATTAATCAATATGAAAGCTCAAAAACTAAAGGTAATTGTCATAGAGGATGATACAATATTGAGAGAGAATATTGCTGATTTTTTAGAATTAAAGAATTTTAAGACCTATCAAGCAAAAAATGGGCTTGATGCATTAGAACTCTTAAACAAGGAACCTGCTGATATCATTATTTCTGACATTGGCATGCCTATATTTAATGGTATCCAGCTACTTAAAATCATTAGGAAAAATGACAAATATAATCACATTCCATTTATTTTCCTGACTGCAAAATCGGAAAGTGATGATCTGAGAGATGGTATGCTAAACGGTGCGGATGATTATATTATAAAACCATTCACATTTGAGGTATTAATCAATTCGATCAATATGCGTTTGATGCGCTTAAGGCAATTACAAAATATTAATAAATCAAACAGTTCTATTTCAAAATCCATTTCAATGTATTCTAGAATACATCAAACTGCTTTTTCTCTCTTACCAACACTTTCAATGAGTGAGCATAATATTTTAAAACGAATAAGCTGGGGTATGACTTCAATGGAGATTGCAAACGAGCTGAATATCAGCTCAAGAACAGTTGAAAATCATAGATATAAAGTTTGTAAAAAATTAAAACTATCCGGTTCAAATTCGCTTATCAAGTTTATACTTAAAATTGAAAGTTGAAAAACTCTAAAATGCAATATTACAAAGCTACGCCAGTTAAAATTTTGCTAATAGACGATGAGGAATCTATACGGGAAAATATTCAGGGACTTCTTGAGATTAAAGACTATGAGGTACAGTCTGCCAAACATGCAACAGATGCATTGAATAAGTTAATCTCATTCAAACCAGACCTGATTGTGACAGATTTGATGCTTCCGGATTTTTCGGGCATAGAACTAATTGAACAAATAAGGAGAATAGATGGATTTAGTGAAATACCTGCAATAGTTATTACAGGAAATCATAAACCAGAAATATTGAGGAGTTCAATGACAAGTGGTGCTGATGATTATTTGAGTAAACCATTCAAGGCTAATGAATTATACGAATCAATTACCTCACAACTTCATAAAAAAGCAGTAAGAAAGGAAAATGTAGAACTTATTGCAGAGCTATCCAAATAATCGCCATTGCCCATAATAAGGATCAACCAATTTGGAAAATTAATTTACTCAAATCCTGCTGCCAAACTAATTAAATCTGAAAATTTGGTTGAGCTTTTATACAATAAAATTAAAAGATTTAATGAAGTCCACTTTAACTTTGAATTTCCATTTGATAAGCAATTATTCAAGGTCGAGGTAACTCATAATTCTATACAGGGTTATTACAATGCTTATTTTCTAGACATCACAACAGAGTGGAATAAAAATCTGGAATTATCGCAAAAGAATCAACTGATTCAACTAAAAAATGAGAACTTGATACAGTTTGCCTATATTGTATCTCATGACCTGAAATCTCCTATTATCAATTTAAGGCAGCTTACTAATCTGATTATTTCAGAAACTGAAGATGTGAAATACAAGAATTCGATATCAGAGTCATTAATACCATTCTTGGAACAGAGTTTAGACAAGCTCGAATGCGTAATGGCTAAGTTGGTAGAAATTCTAAAAGGAAGACACGATGGCGTTGCTAGCAAGCATAAAATTACGAATTTAAGGGCATTCGTAGAAAAACAAATTGGAAAACACATAAATTCATTCTTACT
>JBDNGV010000614.1:0-12868 GCA_041689125.1 Daejeonella sp. | reverse complement strand
TGCAGAAAACTGAAAAAAATCATTTCCTATTGACGCTACTTTAACTCAAATGAGGAATTATTTTTAGCAGGTTGTTCACAAGATTATACAAAATTACCAATTCATGCAAATAGAGTGTCGTGATTTGAAAATGAAGTCGTTGATCCAGCATCTTTTTATTTTTAATATTGATTCATAGAGCATAAATTTTTTTATAATAAAAAGTTTTAGAAAGAAAAGGATTAAAAGGTAAAAATAAAAAGGTCGGACTTGTGTAGTTTCGACGATTTTGTTTAAAAAATTATTCACCCGCTTTAAAACCAAATGAAATGCCAAACGAGCTTATGTTATTCAAGTGTTATTGCAAGCCTTAGAAGAGATAATAAAGGTCTTGAATAAGCAATTTGGAGTTCGCATTAGTTCAAGTGATGAAAAAGTGCTCAGTTATATATTAAAGGCTGATTTTACAGACCAAAGCCTGCCATCCATACTTGAAATGCTTCAAAAATCATTAGATGTGGACTATGAAATAAATGATCAGGGAATCACTTTAAATACACGAAAATAATTAAACATTAATCACCTAAACAAAGGGTTATGATAAAAAAGCAGAGTAGCGTCTAAATCAAAAAATTCCGGAGTGTCATTGCCACTCCGGAATTCCCAGACTAATAGATGCATCTAATTTAGATCTGGATTAATTGTCTTATTTCTAATAGAAAAAAACATTTAAATGTATGAAAAATTTTTTACAAAAAAACTTTGTTGCGTGCAATGTCATGAAAATCGCGCTGAGTCAGATTATTATAGGACTACTATTTACAGGTATCTCTTATGCAGAAAAAAGCAATGCTCAGGCTGTTTTGAATCGAAATGTAAGTATTTCCGTAGATGATACACGGTTAAGCTCTGCATTAAAACAAGTTGAAAAAGATGCAAATGGCCGATTTGTTTACAGCAGAAATGTAGTGAACATAGATCAAAAAGTATCAATTGAGGTTAGGGATCAAAAATTGGGAACTGTATTGGATGAGCTTCTAAATTCTAATGGAATTTCGTATGAAGCCTTTGACAATCGCATTGAGTTAAGTAATAACAGGGATAAAATTCTTAGCAATGTTCCCAAAGAAAAGGAGAAAAGTTTAATTAATGAACAAGAAGCTGCGTTTATTGTCACAGGTAAAGTAACAGATCGTGATGGACAGCCACTAATAGGGGTAAGTGTTAAAGTTAAAGGTACAAACATTGGTGCCAGTACAGATGGAAATGGTCAATATTCCCTGACTGTTCCTGATGGAAACAGCACTCTGGTTTTTACCTATTTAGGTTATGTCACGCAGGAAATTTCAGTAAGTAACCGATCTGCAATTAATGTTAGTATGCAGGAAGATGTTGCATCTTTAGACGAGGTGGTGATTACAGCTTTGGGTATTGAAAGAAAATCAAGTCTGGTTACTTATGCTACCCAAAAAGTATCAGGAGATGAACTAACCAGGGTGCCACAAACCAATTTTATAAACTCCGTCTCTGGTAAAGTTTCAGGTGTGTCGATCTCCCGGAATGGTTCAGGCGTGGGAGGTTCTGTTAAAGTACTGATTCGTGGGAATAAATCTGTCCAGGGGAATAATCAGCCTTTATATGTTATTAATGGTGTTCCGATGACAAATGTTGTAAGAGAAAGTATTAATCAATCATTTTCTAGTAGAGATGGAGGGGATGGAATATCCAACTTAAACCCAGATGATATTGAGAGCATCAATATTTTAAAGGGCGCTTCGGCTGCTGCCCTGTATGGTAGTAGGGCAGCCAATGGCGTTATTATGATTACTACAAAGAAGGGTAAAAGTGGCATTTCAAATGTAGATTTTTCGTCAAGTTTCTCAGTGGATCAGATTGCTTATAAGCCGGAATTGCAGAATTCGTATGGGCAAACAGCGCCTGGCTCAGAAGAAAGTTGGGGAGCCCCTATTTCAAATGCTCCCGATAATATTTCGGGCTTTTTTAAAAATGGGAGAACCTGGGTTAATTCAGTTTCCTTTTCATCTGGCGCTGAAAAAATGCTGACTTATTTTTCATATTCAAACACTACAGGAAATGGAGTGCTTGAAGATAATAAGCTATCCAGACACAATATCAGTATACGGGAAACGGCACGTTTTCTTAATGACAAGTTGAGCATTGATGCTAATGTTAACGTCATTAGCCAAACCCTACATAATGCTCCTTTTAGTGGATTTCAGGCCACACAATTATTCGGATTGTACGGATTCCCAAGAGGTGAGAGTATTGGCGCATATAAAACTTATGAAAAATTCGATCCTGTGAGAAATGTTAATACTCAAAATTGGCCATTTATAACTGCATCTAATCAGAATCCTTATTGGGTGGCTAATAAAAATCTGTTTGATGACAAACGAAACAGAAACATGGTAAACATTGTGGCTAAATATGATATAGCAAGCTGGTTGAATTTTCAACTTCGTGGTAATATGGACAGAACAAATGATGTCAATACCCGGAAATATTATGTGGGTACCGCAGAGGCTTATGGTGGTAAAAACGGCGGCTATAGTGTTAATAACATTACACTTACAGAGTATTATAGTGATGCTATATTGAATTTCGCTAAGGCTTTTGGTAAAATAAATGTGAATGGGTTATTGGGTACAAGTGTTACAGATACCCGTAGCAATGGGGAGTCAGCAGGATCCAACCTGCTATACGTGCCCAATGTTTTTACCGTTCAGAATATGAATGTTGTAAATGGACAAGTTTCCGGTTCTATTTCAGAAGCGCGTCAGCAATTGCAGGGAATTTTTGGAAGTATAAGTTTATCGTATAATGATTGGCTCTCTTTGGACCTTACAGGTAGAAATGACTGGTCTTCAAATTTAAGTTTTACACCTAACGGTTCTTATTTTTATCCTTCAGCAGGGTTAAGTATACTTTTGCATCAGGCCTTAAAATTACCGGAGGCAATAAGTTTTGCTAAGCTCAGAGGATCTTATGCTATAGTGGGTAATACTGTACCCATATATGTAACAAACCCACAAAATAATCTTGGAAATCGCGGGAATATTTTTTTTAATAACACAGCGCCTTTTACTGATTTAAAACCTGAAAAAACAAATTCGCTGGAATTTGGTACTGAAATACATCTCTTTCAGGATCAATTCAGTTTAGACTTTTCTTATTATAAAACAAATAGTATTAATCAGTTTTTCTCTATTTCAGTTCCGCCTGGAACTGGTTACAGTAGGCGATTTATTAATGGAGGTGATATTCAAAACTCAGGTATAGAAATTACTATGGGGTATTCGACTTTACCAGGAAGAGCAGTAAAAGGGACTTCTTTAATCAATTTTTCAACCAATAAAAATGTCGTTAAAAAGCTGGCAACAGGTATTGGTCAGTTTGTGATATCTGATGACATTAACAATTATCATTCTATTCTAACAGTTGGTGGGTCCTATGGGGATCTTTATGGACAGGTTTTAAAACGTGATGAAAACGGACGGGTACTTATCGGTGTGGATGGCAAGCCAGTTGTACAAAGTGGCAAGCCAAGTTTACTGGGTAATTCTAATCCGAAATTCCAATTAGGATTTAATAACAACTTTAGCTACAACAATTTTTCATTAGGTTTTCTGTTTGATGGAAGTTTTGGAGGTAAAGTTATGTCTTTAACGGAGCAGATTTTAGATGGACTTGGCGTATCAAAAGCTAGTGGGGATGCACGTGCAAGTGGTGGAGTAAAAGTAAATGGAGTTTTGAATGGTACGAATACACCGGTAACATCAGTTGATGCAGCAAAATGGTATCGTACGGTTGGGGGAATTCAGCATGTTACCGGCGAATACATGTATGATGCAACAACCGTTAGATTGAGAGAACTGTCTTTGGGATATACCCTGCCAAAGACGACCTTACTGAAGAATGGTTTTGTAAAAAATATCAGACTCTCTTTAATAGGACGAAATCTTGTTTATTTATACAAAAAGGCTCCCTTTGACCCTGAAATCATATTTTCATCAGGGAATGGTTACTCAGGTGTAGATATATTAAGTTTACCGGCAACACGCGGTTTTGGATTCAATCTTAATGTTACGTTCTAGGTCATAAATAATTAATAAAATAAACAAAATGAAAAATATTATATATTCTTTTAGGAGCATAATGATAACAGTTCTGTTGCCTTTATTACTCACAATAAGTGCCTGTACCAAGAATTTTGAAACATATAACACAAATCCTAATGGTATCACGGATGAGCAGCTCAAAGTGGATTTTAATAATATAGGGGCTTTCTATCCGAGTATCCAGAAAGCATTTACTGTCAATAATATGATTCCAATGGATGTGGGTGAGTTTTTAACAGGCGGCACATTCGGCGGTTACTTTATGGTTACGCTGCCAGGTGCAAATTATACAAATTATTCACTTATTGCCGGGTGGGCAGGCTATGGAATGTTTGATGTGGGTTATAACTCTATCATGTCACCAGTAAATGAAATAAAACGCCGGGGCACAGAAACTTTAGCACCTGATTACTGGGCTATCGCATTAATATTAAAGGTTGCAGGTATGCAAAGGGTGACAGATATATATGGTCCCGTGCCTTATAGCAAGTTCGGACAGGGCGGTACATCCGTTCCTTATGATAGCCAGGAAGCCATTTATGATGCATTCTTTAGTGAATTGGATATAGCTGTTGATGCCTTAAAAGGTTACATAGTAAAATATCCGGGAGCAAGACCATTTAGACAATTCGATAATACCTATAGTGGCAATTACACTAAATGGTTGAAGTATGCCAACTCTGTACGTTTGCGCCTGGCCATGCAGATTGTAAAAATTAATCCTGGCAAAGCAAAACTCCAGGCTGTTAAAGCAGTTGATGTAGCTAACGGAGGAGTACTTAGTTCAAATGCAGACAACGCTTTCGTTTCAGAGGTCGGTAATGCACTTCATGTTGCCGCTAATATCTGGGGAGATGTAAGAACGAATGCTGCAATTATATCCTATATGGTTGGCTACAACGACCCTCGTATCGGGAAATATTTTGAGCCTTCATCTGTATTGCCTGGCCAGTATGTCGGTCTTCGTGTTGGATCCAACATTGTAACGCGTGCCAACAGTATAAAGTACTCTAATGTATCAGCCATCAATTTTACGCAGACGACACCTGTTCAGTTAATGAATGCATCCGAAGTGTTTTTCTTACGTGCTGAAGGAGCATTGCGGGGCTGGGATATGGGCGGAAGTTCTGTCCAGAAATTCTATGAGGATGGTATAACAAATTCATTTACCCAGTGGGGAGTAGCGGGTGCTGCAAGTGCTTATATCAATGATGCAACAAGCAAACCTGCAGATTATGCAGATCCATTAAATGCGGTGAATAGTTCTGCTGCGCTTTCTGCTATAACCATCAAGTGGGATGAAGCGGCTACAAAAGAACAAAAGCTGGAGCGGATTATAACCCAGAAATGGATATCTAATTTTCCAGATGGTACGACTGCCTGGTCAACATTCCGCAGAACAGGTTATCCTAAACTTTTCCCGGTTGTATTGAATAACAGCGGAGGAACTATTGATACTAAAATACAGATACGCAGAATGAATTACCCCGGATCAGAATATGTCACCAATGCAGCAGAAGTTGCAAAAGGTGTAACGCTGTTAGGGGGACTGGATAATGGAGGCACCAGATTGTGGTGGGATGTTAACAAGGATAATTTCTAGGAGAATAAATAGCATCAATTTCAAATAAACTTGGCAAATAACACTTTTACCTGCCAGATTCTTGGTGAATTCCTTCCCGCCGACAGGCTAAATCGTTTTGAGATTGAGGGAGAATCTGTAGATTCCGTAAAAAATGATTAGTATGAAAAAGTATTATTTTTTCTCCATCCTTTTAGTTTCATTAATCTTTAACTCATGTAAGCTACTAAGTAATGAGGAAAATGATTATGCTTTGCTTTCACACAAGAATGAATGGTCTCATCATTATGCATTGGGCAGTCCTTCATGGGATTCTTTTGAAAGATTTTCCAACAATCCTGTATATAGAGGACGCAAGGGGATGGAATGGCCCGTTAATGGCTTTTTATATTCGGATCCGGTAAGCCATAACTGGTATTTATATATCGGTGAATACAAAGAATTTTATAAATCAGATAATGATACCACTACAGCGGATTTCAACTGTGTAATTTATAAATCATCAGATAGAGGAAAAACTTGGATTAAGACGGGCGACCTTTTTCCTGCAAACATGCTTAGTTATGATTCAATTAAGATCCAGGTGCCGGATGTTATGCTGACCTATGTGGATGGCAAATATCACATGGTATTCGACTGGGTACGTAATGATTTTGATTGGAAAAACGCAGAGATAACAGGTATTGGTTATGCAGTGGCTGAAAGGCCTGAAGGTCCTTTTGTTGTTTCTAAAGCACCTGTTAAAATTAATACACAATATAAACGAAACCCATTGCTGAACAGGTATTGGAGAATGTATGCCCCCATGATCGTAAAAAGAGAAAACGACTGGGCATTGTTGTATATGATGGATACCCAACCTCCACGTAGTTGGGTATTAGCTGTTTCTACTGCCTCAAAGCCAGAAGGCCCTTATAGTGATACGAAAATAATTCTCAATGTAGAAAAAAAAACAAACTACCCACCCCTTCTGGAATATTATCCTGCTTTTACGCACGATGGATATGTTTATTTTCCGACAACATCTGTTTCAATTAACAGGAACTATCAATCAGTGCATCGTGTGAAAATAGAAGATTTAACCAATGTCGATAAATATGAAGTATTCAGCGCCGGAGCTTTCTGGCATTCAATGAATGTTGAAAATGAATATGCAGGTATATGGGGGCAAACAATAACTGGATTTGTGGAAAATGATTCATTATATGCGATGTATCCTTCAAAGGACAAAAATAACTATGGAACAATAAATCTTGCCAAAGCCTCATGGAATCATCTGCATAGAAACAGGGGCTTTAACCTTACCGCTAATGAAGGAAATTCGTTTTCGTATATTAAGAAGGCGATAGATGTTGAAGGTATCGACATGGAATTTAAACTTGATGGGACCATGCATGTTATTTGGGATTTTCATACACCGATTGATGTACTGAATGGCTGGGGGAAGTTTGCCTTGGAACAAAATGATGCCGATTATAAGGAAATTGTGATTAATAAAACCGATTGGAAGATTAACGTATATGACAGCGGAAAAGATATCCTTCATGTTGATTCCGGGAAGATACAGCACTGGAACAGCACTAAGAATAAGATGCAGTTAAAAAAAGAGAATGGGAAATATATGCTTGTTATAAATGATGTAAAATGTTGGGAAGGGATATTGAAAAGCAATCCCGGGATTGTAGGCGTATCATTAAACCCTCATAGTTATTTATTTGCCAACCGTTTAGTGGTTGATGGCCGCCAGATGAAAGGATCCATTACTTATGGTTTTTATGAAGCTCTGGTGAACGCCGGAAATCAGGATAGCGATTGGGTATTTAAAAAAGATACTATGTTTTTATATGGCAGAGGAGCTGTGTCAAAAAAGGACTCAAGTTTCGCGAAATGGAATTTTGATGGAAAAGGATTTGAACTCTACTTACCAAAAGGTCCGCTATATGGCACTGTCAATATTTACCTTGATGGAAAATTACTTAAAAACGTATCCCTAAACAGCGCTCAGGAAATAAGGTCTTCATTAATATTAAAATCCACAGGTCTGAGTATGGGCCCACATGCAGTATACATCGAGTCGTTGGATGGATTACTCCCTGTGGACTGTATCAACATAGAATTGTAATGCGTTGTCATGGCGAATGGAACGAAGTGGAGAGAGGCATCCGCAACACAAGGAGTGAAGGTACGGTTTATATGCTCCTTTCATCAGCATGGCAAGAAAATGGCCGACACGACAAAAAAATCGGATACTTGTAAATACTGGATTATCATTAAAATATAATATTATGTTGCACTTTCAATTAACATCAAAACATAAAGCCGATTACGAAAAAGATGGTTATATCATAGCTAAAAATTTTGTAATGGAAGATGAAGTAGCTAAACTTTCCGGCATTGCATTCGGAGACACCGCAATGCAAAACCATGCTATTGATCTGAATGATCAGACCGGGAAAAGAACAAAACTCACTTCGTGGTACTTCCCTGGCAATGATGCTTATGGTTTGCTCACTAAAAGTAAAAGAATAGCGGTGTCGGTAGATAAGCTGATGGATGGGGATAGTGCCGTATGTCATTTTCACAGCAAGTTGATGCAAAAAGAACCAAAAGTTGGCGGTGCATGGGAGTGGCATCAGGATTATGGTTACTGGTATAAGAATGAATTTTTATTTCCTGACCAGATGATTTCAGTAATGGTAGCAATTACAGACGCCAATAAAGCAAACGGTTGTTTGCAGGTTATAAAAGGCTCACATAAGATGGGACGTGTTGAGCATGGATTTATCGGTGAGCAGGTAGGTGCATCACAACATTACGTTGACCTTGCGCTAAAAACTATGGATTTGGTATATGTAGAATTAAGAGCAGGCGATGCACTTTTCTTCCATAGTAATTTGTTGCATCGTTCCGAAGCTAATCTTTCGGATAAAGCCCGATGGTCTTTAATTTCCTGTTACAATAGAAGGGATAATGTGCCTTACAACGAACCTTCAAAATCTAGTATTTTGCCATTGGAAGTAGTTCCCGATGAAGCTTTGCTACAATGGGAAGCAAGGGAAATTGGTGAGGCGGCAAACTTCGTAGGGAAAGATCAGGTACATAAAGAAGTGTCTTAATTAAGATGAATATTTTTCTCAAAGTTCATTTAAAGACCGTAAGGATATTCATAATATGCGATCGAACTGAATTTTTGAGGAGTGATAGAGTGGATTTATTGGCGCGAGAAATAAAATCTCAAATCACTTTCAGGAATCAATAAGGAGGGCTCTGTTTATTAAAAACAATAGTAAATAAAAGCAATAATGAAAATAACAATAGGCACATTAAACAGGAAATGTAAGTCTTTGGGATTATGTACTGCAATTCTGCTTCTGGTTCATACATCATGTGAGACTATAAAAAAATTGGATTCCGGAGCGGATCCTTTTGTTCGTTCGGTTCAGGTAGAACTACCCAATCAGGAACAGAATGCCATTAAAACATCCTGGCCTTCAATAGGATGTTGGTTCTGGACGGCCGAAGAGTTTAAGCCCGAAGGATACAAGCTTTTTATTGATCTGTACGAAAAATATTCGCCATTTAAACTGATAACAGCAAGTATACGTTATCCTGGAGAGTTGACGGATCCCGAGGTACATAGCCGTATCAAAGCCGCTTCGGAATATGCGCGGGAGAAAGGAATTGGTATAGTGATGGACCTGGATGTGCGTTTGGCAAGGGAAGCGTTCAGAGAACGTTATCCTAATGAGTTGCAGGAGATCCTGTTGCTTCGTGAGTTTCCGATTCAGGATACCGGAACTACCAACCTGATAGTGAAGTCACCTTCTTTTTCAGATCATTACACGTATGGACGCTCTCAATATTATCCCATTAAAAGTAGATTATTGCGGATATATTCCTATGAAAAAGAAAATAATCTCATTAAAGCAGGTTCGCTGACTGATATTACAACACGTAGCCGGTCTGCTGGTGGTAAAGATCAACTGGAGCTGTCGGTTAATGGTGAAACTGCTGATCGCGGACGTACGGCCTGTGCCCTGGTTGCTGTAACTATCCATACTCCTGATGTATTTGCTCCTCACCTCCTTTCTTATCAGCGGGAAATTCTTAAGCAATATGCTGATGCCTCCCTGTCGGGGGCTTGCATAGACGAATGGGGTTTTCCTGGCAGGGTTGATCCGCTTACTAATGAACTCTGGTATTCAACATTCATGGCAGAAGAATATGAAAAAAGGCGTCCCGGGCATGATCTGACACGTGATATGCTGTTAATGTCTTTCGGAGAACAGGGAAAAGAAACCGAAAGGGCCGTGGCGGTGAATCATTATATGGAGATGAACTTCCAGCGGAATGCTCAGATAGAAACTGATTATTATAATGGTATAAAAGAGATATTTGGTGAATCCGCTATGTCGGCAACGCATCCAACCTGGTTTCCTTATCCCAATTCAAGCGAAATATTCAAAAACGGTCTAAGTTTGTGGGATTCGAAACGTGACCTTGCACAAACAGATGAAGGCACACCTTTCAGTATACGTACAGCCCTGGCAAAGAAATGGCAGAGTCCCCTTTGGTACAATATGTATTATGCTAAATCACTCGAAGCTTATCATAAGGATATCTGGATTTCCGCGCTGGGCGGGGGACGCCTGAATTATCATCCGTTATGGCCGCACCCCATGGATAAATTGACCACCTCATTGCTTGAAGACCACCTGCTGATGAAAGCCGAAAGCCGGATTCAATTGCTCAACTATATCTCGTCAGCGGCCATTGACTGTCCGGTTGCCGTGATCTTTGGGCATCCCTCCGCACTAAACTGGACAAATGAAAAGTGCTTCGCGGACGTGGGGCTGAATATTACCAATGCTCTGTGGAAGGATGGTTTTTATGCGGATTTAATTCCCAGCAGTGAAATTATCAATGGTTCGCTGAAGATTAATGCTAAAGGAAAGATCCAATATGGATCCCAGCAATATGAAGCGGCAGTATTTTATCACCCGGAATATGATCGGAAAGAAGTGGCGGACTTTTTTGTAAAAGCAGCGCAAAAAGATAAAATATCCCTTTATCGCGTGGGCGATTGGACTACAAATTTTGAAGGACTGCCCTTTGATGGCAATGCGGCACTACCAGATGCTATGAAATCTTTTGATGGCGCAGCTTGCTCCCAGTCTATTATCACATTGCTTAAAGCAAAAGGTATTCAACCGCAAACGCAAAGTGAGATGCGTGAGATTGCCGGCTTCCCGGCCTCTATGATGCCAAAGCCAGCAGGACAGAGTCGTTTGATTGATGGTACAGTCATTCTCGCTTCAGGCGAGAATGATGTGATGGGCGACCCGATCAAAAAAAGTATTCAGGTGGATGGCAGGAATGTAAACTTTGATGCTATTGGTGTCGCAGCTGTGCGACTTGATAAATCCGGCAAGTTAGAGGCGTTGGCTTGCGGAGGGCTAAAATCTTTCAGCGTCGGTACATTTAAAATTAACCTTCCTGAACGTATGGACATTGCACTCTTTAAGGAAAACGATAAATGGCGTGGAATTGTTCACGGCTATAAAGGGGAAATGCCTAAAGCGCTGATTCGTATCACCAAAAACTGGATCCATGTCCGGACACCTGCGCCTTATTCAAGTAATGAGAATACATCTTCATTACCAGCAAAAAACTAATTACAGAAATGATTTATTCAATAAAATCCTTATAACATGCATTATTTTAGACCAAGCAAATGGAAGTAGTTCCCGATGAAGCTTTGCTACAATGGGAAGCAAGGGAAATTGGTGAGGCGGCAAACTTCGTAGGGAAAGATCAGGTACATAAAGAACCACTTTAAAACAATAAGATCAGGAAGGATTAATAAAAAAAAATTGGGGGAGGGTAAAATAGGTTTTTAGAAACCATCCTATAATATTTGTATCGAAACCGGCATCAAAAAAAGTAGTTTTTAGAGGTGCCCATAATAGATTATTTATGGAGTCAATAAGCATACGAAGCAGGCTAAATCAAGCTCTTGAAGGGAAAATTATCACACAGCCTGTTTATGTCGTTTATGATTGGTTTGTGATCAACCGAATGATTGACTGGCAAAGTCTTTTTGATCTGGGCCTTGGCCGGATCAATCATGCCAGTTTGGTTGAGATTGAACGCCCTCATCTGAGAATTGAAGAAACCGTAACAAAAAATGGTGAACATAAAAGGACAGATGTCCGCTGGATTACGGATATAGGTGAACTTCATGAATATTCTATTGATGGTTGGAAGCATGAATACCTGATAAAAACTTCAAGCGACTACAAAATAATGCAGCGGGCATTGGAGGATGTGAGATTTATACCTTCAAATAAATATTTTGATGAATCGGAACAAACGCTTGGAGAATCAGGATTAACAATTGGGCAATTAGGTCAGTTTAATGATCTGGGTTATTTGCGTACACCTTTCCAGGTTGTACAAATTGACTTTGTCGGTTTGGAAAAATTCTCTATGGATATAGTAATAGAGTTACCTGAACTCATGGAACTGCTTGAAATGATGAATAAACATATGCTTGAAGCATTTAGGTGTGTAACCAAGACCAAAGCTATTCATATCAAGCTTTGGGAAAACCTTAGCATCGAAACAATGGGGCCAGATTTGTTCCGCAAGTATCAGGTCCCGTTATACGATAAAATTACAAAGATACTTGATGATGCAGGAAAAAAGCTCCATGTTCATTACGATGGTAAACTACAACTAATTGCTTATGATATCCAAAGGTTAGGGTTTGATGGCATTGATTCATTAACACCATCACCAGAAGGGGATATGAGCATTGCAGAGGCCAGACAGCGCTGGCCTGAAAAATTTCTCTGGATACATCCTAGCCTTAGCTGGGATGTATTGCCTGATAATGAAGTCGTAGACAAAATATTACAAATAGTTCGAGATGCAGGTACCAGATTTTGTTTTCAATTAAGCGAGGAAGTTCCACACTGTCCGTAGAGTTTCCAGCGATTACGAAAATTGATTTTTTAAGTACAACAATAAAAAGCTGTTGTACAGTTTAAGCGTAGCGTCTCTACGGATTGTCAAATGACGGGGAGTCTTCAGACTCCTCCTAGACAATATATTATTTAAATCAGCTCCCATTCAATCTAAAATATTCAAATTGGGAGTCATGTTT
>JBDNGV010000613.1:0-11385 GCA_041689125.1 Daejeonella sp. | reverse complement strand
TCTTGTAGCAGTAACTTTCTTTTATCATGAGAAGATGCTGATAGCACAATACTTCCTGCGTAAAGACAATATGGATACAGCGGGGGTCTGGCTCAAAGGAATTACGAATTACGAAACTCAGTTATTCAAGGGGCAGCATGGTTATTATAATCTGCTTATTGGTTTGATAGAATCGCGTAAAGCACCGCTGCAGTCTGAGAAATACTTCAAAAGAGCGATCAGTTTGGGTATGACGATGGATCATAACATCGCCCTGGCCAAGTTAAGTCTGGCTGGTATTGCGATGGCTAAAAGAAATAAACGTGAAGCAACTCTTTATCTGCAGGAGGCCAAGAAGGCTGATAAGAATAAATTGCTAGCTGAGCAGATAAAAATGATGAAAGATCAGATGGGGCAAATGGATCGTACGGTACAGCAACGTAATTACCGTCAATCCTTTTAATCTTTTATTTATCTCTCAAATTGTCAAAACGGTTTGAGAAGTCACTGCAACAAAGCGGACTACCTACAAATTCTGGTTCAATATAATTATTCCTCGAATTGAAGAAATATTGTTCCGACTGAATCCGTTTTAGGAGTTGATGGATGAAAGAAAGATCATAATCTTCTTTGTTCAGTTTGATCAGGTATTCTTGTTCAGTGATTTCCAGACTTGAATTTTTCATGATGCTATTATTTAATAGAGGTTTTTATACAAAAATAACAAAGGCCGCCCTGCAAAAAGCAAAGCGGCCTTTATGTTTATGTTATGATTGTGTTAACTAAACCATTGCATCACAATCTCTTTTGAAGGCATAGCGATTTCCAGCTTCATTTTTTTGCGCATACCACCGAGATCGTTAAAGACTTTATTCGGATTCCCGGCTTTTAGTTCCTCGACAGTTTTGAAGCCCATTTTATTCAATACAGGAACCCATTCAGAAGGAATACCAAGAGCGATAAAATCATCGGCAGAAGCAAGCTTTGCTTTTTTCTCTGCTCGCATCTGTGGGAAAAACAAAACCTCTTGAATAGTACTCTGATCAGTCATTAACATGACCAACCGATCGATACCAATTCCAAGTCCGGAGGTTGGTGGCATACCATACTCCAATGCTCTCAGGAAATCATCATCCATCGCCATAGCTTCTTCATCTCCACGTCCGGCAAGCAAAAGTTGTTCTTCAAAGCGCTCACGCTGATCAATCGGGTCATTTAATTCAGTATAAGCATTGGCAATCTCCTTACCCATCACAAACAGCTCAAAACGCTCCACCAATCCTTCCTGACTACGGTGTTTTTTGGCAAGCGGTGTCATTTCTATTGGGTAGTCGGTAATATAAGTTGGCTGAATCAAATGTTCTTCAACCTTTTCGCTGAAAATCTCATCAATCAGTTTGCCTCTTCCCATCGTTGCATCAATCTCGATATTCAGTGACTTACAGGTATGACGTAATTCATCCTCATTCATGTTTGAAACATCAATTCCGGTAAATTTATGAATGGACTCATACATGCTAAGCTTTTCATAAGGTCCGGCAAAGTCGATTTCATGCTCAGCAACCTTTATGGTTGATTTACCATGGATAGCCATGGCCACTTTTTCAAGACACTCCTCAACCATGGCCATCATCCAGATATAATCTTTATAAGCCACATAGATTTCCATGGAAGTGAACTCAGGATTATGGGTGCGATCCATTCCTTCATTCCTGAACATTTTGCCAAACTCGTAAACTCCGTCGAAGCCGGCAACAATCAGCCTTTTTAGATATAGTTCATTTGCAATCCGGAGATAAAGAGGCATGTCCAATGCATTGTGATGGGTATTGAAGGGGCGTGCAGCGGCACCACCATGTATCGGTTGAAGAATTGGAGTTTCAACTTCCATCCATCCCTGATCATCAAAATAAGATCGCATGGTATTGATCACTTTTGATCGTTTGATAAAGATCTGTTTAAAATCCGGATTAACCGTTAGATCCACATAACGCTGTCTGTATCTACTTTCTGGATCAGTAAAACCATCATAGATATTCCCATCATCATCACGCTTTACAATTGGAAGGGGCTTTAATGATTTGGAGAGAATCTTCATTTCACTCACATGGATTGAGATTTCACCTGTTTTGGTAGTGAAAACATAACCGCTGACACCAACAAAATCGCCAATATCAAGTAGTTTTTTAAATACCGTATTATAAAGTGTTTTATCTTCTCCGGGGCAGATCTCATCGCGGTTGATATAAGCCTGTATCCTACCAGTAGAATCCTGTAACTCGGCAAAAGAAGCACTTCCCATTATTCTGCGGCTCATTATCCTTCCGGCAAAACGGATGTTCTTGTAGGAAGTCTTATCCCGCTCGTAATTATTAATAATGTCGAGCGCATTAACATTTACTTCAAAGGCTTCAGGAGGGTATGGGTCAATACCCAGCTTGCGTAATTCTACCAGGGCTTCCCGGCGTAAAATCTCCTGTTCAGATAATCCGATACTCATTTATTTAGAATTTCTGCAAAAGTAAGGTTTTATTGGAAATATGTTATAGGAAGGTTGAGGTATGTGTAGCAAAGATTAAAGTATCGACAATTAAACAGAATGTACCGTTTTTGTATATGAGCTGTGGCGTTTCTTGGATGGAACTTCTCCGAATCAGAATTGGCTTTAGAAAATCCGCAAGTTTTCTAACTGTGGTCTGAGTCAAACCAAAGCACATAAACGGTTTTGTAACCAGTTTTTCTTATTTTCTCAATTCGTTGAATAATATCTCATTATTAAATTTAACTTTTGAAATATGCGTAATTTTGTTATTCAAATCTAACGGTGTCCAATGTTTGGGATATTTTAAGACTATTTGATTTCCTATTAATTTTCTCTTAAACTATTTATCACCAATCCTCTTTCTAAACCGCTATTTATATAATACCTACGATGGTTATTTTCCAGTCGAAAAACAATGTCATTAACTCCTCCTTCATAAATATCTGAAACTATAGCTTTTTCAATAACTGCATTCTTTTCTGATACAATTGGCACTGGTCTAAAAATTAGTACTGCTATTATTAAAAATAATACACCTAAGACAATTAAAATATTTTTCATTTTTTATATCATAGATTCAAATTTGATCCAACGAATGAATTGCGAATTGTCTTTGAGCTTTCATCTTTAGCCTTTCAGCTTTTAGCTTTCAGCTTTCAGCTTTCAGCTTTCGATTTTCAGCTTTAATCCGCCTCCGTATTCTGCAAATACAAGTCGCTGATATCTTCAGAATATTTAGTCTCAATTACCTTTCGCTTGGCTTTCATGGTAGGGGTAATTTCGCCTTCTTCAATACTAAAGGGATTGCGCTTAACAAGGAAAGATTTCATTCTTTCAAATTTGGCAAGTTCAGTCGAATATTTTCGGATGTCCTCATTCAACCAGTCCAAAATATTTTGATCCCGGATAAAGGAATCTTTTTCCTGGAAAAATTCTTCATCTAAATGAAAGGTTTCCTGGAGGACTTCTTTTGAAGGAATTAAAATAGCGGTTACATATTCCCGTTTGTCACCAATCAGGAAAATCTGCTCAATCTTAGGACTCTTTAAATAGGTATTTTCAACCGGAGTAGGATAGATATTCTTGCCGTAAGCATTCACTAGCATATTTTTAATCCGGTCAGTAATCTGCAGATTACCCTTGAAGTAGCGGCCAATATCACCGGTATGGAACCAGCCATCCTGATCAATAACCTCGGCAGTTTCTTCCGGCTTATTCCAATAACCTTTCATCACACAATGCCCTCTTACAATGATTTCGCCTTCAGGGCATTCAAAATCTTCTTTAAAGGTTTCGTGAGTCTGTATCGTTACTATATTCTTAGTTTCAACATCCTGTATCGCTACTTCAATTCCCTTAATAATACGGCCCACAGTTCCATATACCTGACGATGATATTCTGTTACAGACATAACCGGCGAAGTTTCAGTCAGACCGAATCCTTCCAGAATCTTAATGCCGAGGTTCCCGAAAAACTCACCAACATTTTTAGGTAAGGCTGCCCCACCCGAAAGCATGAACTTTAGGCGGCCACCTGTTTTTTCCTTGATTTTACTGAAAACAAGTTTTTCTGCAATAGATTTCCTCACGCTCAGGATTAATCCCGGTGTTTTACCCGCTTCCTGAAGTTCCCGGTAGGTTTGACCTATTTCAATTGACCACAAGAAAATTTTGGATTTAAGTCCGCCGGTAGAAGTGCCGCTTTTCATGGCCTTATCATGTATACGTTCAAGCAGACGTGGCACACAACTCATAATCGTTGGTTTCACTTCTGCCATATTTTTTGCCAATAGCTCTAGACTTTGAGCAAAAGCGATTTTACTTCCAACGGCACAACAAACATGATAGGTAGCAGTACGCTCAAATACATGAGATAATGGCAGGAAGGATAAGAACAGATCATTTTCATTGATAACAGGAATCTGCTCAAGGCATACTTTTACATTCTGCACAAAGTTAGAATGGGTTAACATAACTCCTTTTGGGATTCCCGTAGTTCCTGAAGTATAGATCAGAGAAGCCAGGTCACTAGACATTACCGATTCTCTTGCTTCATCAATTTTTTTCTGTTGCCTCTCCAGCGCATTTTTGCCTTCTTCAATTAGATTTTTGAAACTGATTACTCCGGCATTCAGCCCTCTTTCGGGAAGGTATTTTTCGTAATCATCAAATACCGGAATGATACGCTGAAGCTCAGAGCAATTATTGGCAACCTTTAGTATTTTACGGAAAAGAAAGGGATTTCCTGCCAGGATTGTTTTGGCAGATGAATCATTTAATATATATTCAATTTCCGACTCAGAGAGGGTGGGATAGACCGATACATTGACAGCACCAATTTGCTGAACACCCTGATCGTAATATACCCAATCTACCGAATTATCAATAATCAGCGCCAGCCTGTCGCCCTTCTTAATGCCTATCTCAAGAAAATAGGCTGAGATGGCATCAGCGGTATCCAATACCTGTTTATAACTGATCTCTTCCCAACTATCCTTAACCTTATGCATTAAAAAAGTTGTGTTTTCATCGTGGACGTACCCGACCACATTTCGCAGCAACATTGGAATTGTAGTGGACGCTGTTATTGGATTCATCTTTAGCATTTCGGGAAATTTATAATTAACAAGTATAACAGATTAGTAGTAAAAAAGCAAAAGGCTCATTTTTGAGCCTTTTGCTTTGATATACAGCCATTTAAAAGATATAATGATCTTTATATTTTATAATTATACTGAAAAACTTTCTCCACATCCGCAGGTGCGTGATGCATTTGGATTATGAAAATTGAAACCTTTTCCGTTTAGTCCGTCAGAGAAATCAAGTTCTGTCCCCGCAAGATATAGAAATGACTTCATATCCAATGCTAAGCGAACACCCTGATCCTCAAAGAACTGATCTCCAGGTTTTTCCTCATTGTCGAAATCCATTTTGTAAGATAAACCCGAACATCCGCCTCCCTGCACAGAAACACGAAGAAAATAACCCGCATCGAGTCCATTCTCTTTAATGAGTTCTTCAACTTTACTTTTCGCTTTATCAGTAACTGTTACCATTTTATTCCTCTTAATATCCTCACTTGCCCTTCCGGTAAAGAGATTTAATTAGTGGTGTGATTTAGCGGATTGTAACGCTTCCAATCCGTTTTTTACGCGGTAATCATTGATTGCTGCTTTGATGGCATCTTCTGCCAATACTGAACAATGGATTTTTACCGGTGGAAGAGCTAGCTCTTCAACGATATCCATGTTGTCAATCTTCATTGCATCATCAATTGATTTCCCTTTTAACCATTCTGTTGCCAGAGATGAAGATGCAATTGCTGATCCGCAACCAAAAGTTTTGAATTTCGCATCAGTAATCATATGGTTTGAATCAACCTCAATCTGAAGACGCATTACGTCGCCACATTCTGGAGCACCAACCAAACCAGTTCCAACATTAGAATTACTTTTATCAAGTGTTCCAACATTACGCGGGTGGGTGTAGTGATCAATAACTTTTTCTGAGTATGCCATAATTTTGTTATTTAGTACCGGTTACCCGGGTATTTGTTTGTTATCTGTTGTCTGTTAACTGTCCCAAAGGGATGCATTAGCATTATTTGTTTTTCAGTTGTCTATTATGAGTATTGTTTAATAAATCCTACAACGTACAACGTATCACGTAAAACGTATAACGTTTAGTGTTCCGCCCATTCAATTTTATCCAAATCTATACCTTCTTTAAACATTTCCCAAAGTGGTGAAAGGTCGCGCAAGTGATTGACTGCTTTTAAAGTTTGTTCTATAGCAAAATCTACTTCTTCTTCTGTTGTGAAACGACCAAGGCCAAATCTTATGGACGAATGAGCCAAATCATCTGATAAGCCTAGGCTTTTTAATACGTATGAAGGCTCTAAGGAAGCTGATGTACAAGCCGATCCAGAAGAAACTGCCAGATCTTTCATTGCCATCATCAAACCTTCGCCCTCCACATACTTGAAAGATATATTGGCTACATGAGGTAAACGATGTTCTACATTTCCATTCACATAGCTTTCTTCAAGAACAGTAAGAGATGCCTGTAATTTATCGCGGAGTTTTGATAAACGTTTCGCATCCTCGTTCATCTCTAAACGGCATAGTTCGCAAGCTTTACCCAATCCAACAATCCCAGGTACATTTAAAGTTCCTGAACGCATTCCTCTTTCATGGCCTCCGCCATCCATCTGTGCAGTTACTTTAACTCTTGGGTTTTTACGACGGACGTATAATACCCCAACACCTTTAGGACCATACATTTTGTGTGCCGTAAAAGCCATCAGGTCTATTCCATCAGCATTCACATCCACAGGGATTTTCCCAACAGTCTGTGTAGCATCTGTCATGAATAAAGCACCGTATTGATGAGCGATATCAGAAATTTCTTTAATGGGTTGAATAACACCGATCTCATTATTACCGGCCATAATAGCTACCATTATTGTTTGCTCGGTCATGGCTGCTTTCAGCTCAGCAAGGTCAATCAAACCATCTGATTTAACCCCAAGATAGGTAACACGGCCACCCATTTTTTCGACATGCTTACATGCATCCAAAACTGCTTTATGTTCAGTAACACAGGTAATAATATGATTACCCTTTTCCTTATACATTTCAAAAACACCCTTGATTGCAAGATTGTCAGATTCTGTTGCACCTGAGGTGAAAATAATTTCTTTTTCATTAGCCCCAATCAGCTTCGCAACCTGCTCACGTGCATAATCAACACCTTCTTCGGCAGCCCATCCAAAAGCATGATTTCTGCTGGCGGAATTGCCAAATTTTGCATTGAAGTAAGGCAGCATTGCTTCCAAAACCCTAGGGTCCATCGGAGTCGTTGCATTATTATCTAAGTATATCGGTAAATTCATTATTATTGTTTTTAATACAAAACAAAGATATGCAAATATTTCCTGCTTAATTATCAATTTGTCTAGGTGGATATAGATAAAATGGTCATTTTTATGCCATAAAACAGATACATGGAAAAGATCGAACATATTGGAATTGCAGTCAGATCTTTGAAAGAAGCCGCCACTGTTTATGAAACTTTATTGGGCTGCAAAAGCTATAAAACGGAAGAAGTAGAATCCGAAAATGTGGTTACCGCGTTTTTTAAAGTCGGAGATAGCAAGATAGAACTGCTCGAAGCCAATTCAGCCCAGAGTGCAATCGCTGGTTTTATCGAGAAAAAGGGGGAAGGGGTCCATCATATCGCCTTTGCAGTGGAGAACATCCTCGAAGAAATGGCAAGGCTTAAAAAGGAAGGTTTCATATTATTGAATGAAGTTCCAAAAAAAGGCGCAGATAATAAGCTGGTGTGTTTTGTGCACCCAAAATCAAGTCATGGGGTGCTGATTGAACTTTGTCAGGAGATAAAATAGCATGCTAGAAGCTAAGTTCGTATGGTTTAGCTGTAAAACCAATTTTGTTTGAAAAAGATTAAAGTTCTTATTAGGTGGGGAATTCAAATTCATTAGGTCACCAATAACCTGAGTTCAATATAAAATCTTGCTGGGCTATTTTGAATGGAATAATTTTCATTTGTTTTAGAAAGCAAGGTCTGTGCTTCTTCGGTCGCGCCTTCCCGTGTTCTGCTGTAGTTTTTGCAGCAGATTTAAAAGATATCATGAAATTCAATTGCCAAAAGCTACAGCTGCCACCCGGGTTTATTTTAAATGGCAATGGTTTTTTTGTCGGGCTGCCCCTCCCTATGAAATACTGCTTTGGGTAAAATAAACCTTGCCGCAGGAGGTAGCTTCCGGATACTGGTATTTTGAAATGCAGCGCTATTTCTTGCCTGAACTACTACGGAGGAAAGGGCTGAACCGAACAATACTACACAGGTATTGCTTTCAATAATCAAATTAATTGGCTGCAGAACCTCGTCTGACCAATGTTAACCGTATTAGCTTAACCTCCCTTATTTCAAATTCAGATTATTAGGTTTTAAGATAATTTTTGAAGTGGTTTAAAGGTTTAGTATTTTTTGGAAAGCTGCTGATGCGCTATTTTTTATGGGAATCCCGCTATCCGCTCATAGGCACAGGCTTTAAACCAATATCATTATTTCAGGGCATATTTACCTAAACACTTGTTTAAATCGAATGGAGGTTCCCGCTTCCGCGGGAATGACAAGGCCGTGGGGTGTAGATGAGGAGATTCCCTGCCTACCGGCAGGCAGGCGAGCTCAGAGGCCGGAATCGGAAGTGCAATAGCGCCTGCCAGAAAAATGAAATTTCTCCTTTTAATAATTAAGTACTACCGCACGAAACTATTTATTTTGTACAAAAAGCGCATATGGGTAATTTTAATTATGAAGGAATATTTTGTTTATATGCTTGCAAATAAATACAACAATGTATTATATACAGGGGTAACAAATAACATTAGAAGAAGAGTATATGAACATAAAATGAAAATTATAAGTGGATTTACCCGGCAATACAATTGCACTAAGTTAGTATGGTATGAACAATTTAATGACATCAATTTGGCCATTTCCAGAGAGAAACAATTGAAAAATTGGAAAAGGGTTTGGAAAAATATTCTCATTGAAAAGGATAACCCAAATTGGAATGATTTGGCGGAAAGATGGTTTCTCAAAACACTTCCATAATTATACTCCGATTCCGGCCTCCGCGCCGGAATCTCCTCACTCTCTATACTATGGTTGTCATGGCGGCGAAGGCCGCCACCTTCTATCTGGTAGTTCAAAAGTTGGAGCAATCCGCCACCTTCTATCTAGTAATTCAAAAGTACTGAGAGATCCACCACCTCCATTTCATCATTTCCCTGTGGTCGGTGTTGCCCTGCGGTTGGTGTTATGATCAACCGTTTTTGTCCTTATGGTTGTTGTTATCACTAACCTCTTCTTTACTTACGGCTGTTTCGATTGAGTGATTTTGAATGGGGTCAATCAGACGATGTTGATTGGGGGTCGTGGCTAATAAAAGGGTCGATCAGCTATTAAAGAGGTTGTTCAGACGATATTAACAGGGGGTCGTGGCTTCCGCCACGATGACAAATTAGTGTTTTGAAATTGAGGAGATCGGACTAAATCGTTGGAAATGAATTCACAAACCATCTTTCTGCCAAATCACTCCAGTTCGGGTTGTTCTTTTCAATTAAAATATTCTTTCATCTTTTAAATTATGCATTGTCATCGTGGCGGAAGCCACGACCCCATTCATAATTAGCATCTCAAGCCACAACCCATTCATAATTATCATCGCAAGCCACGACCCCGTTCTTAATTAGCATTGGACACCGTGAACCCATTTTTAATTAGCATTTGTACCGATTTTTCTCTTAAATAATGACAAGGGCCTTAAACACGGGCCCGTATCCGCTGCTATCTGGTTTAAGCACTTTACACTTTGCTATTAACAGCTAATCTTTCCCCAATTATAAGGAAAGTGCTTAAATAGAAAATAAGCTAAATTTGCTTTTTTGCAGGCCGAGATTGTAAAAGGTTCCCTTTTTCTTGATAATTTTTACAATTTCTCTTTTTACTAATCATTTTATTTTCTATATTTGCACCTCTTAAAAAGTATTGAAGATGAAAGCTGAATTGCATCCCAAAAATTATAGATTAGTTGTGTTTAAAGACATGTCTAATGAATATTCTTTCTTAACTAAATCATGTATTGATACCAAAGAAAGCGTTAAATGGGAAGATGGTAACGAATATCCCCTTATAAAATTAGAGATATCACACACCTCTCACCCTTTTTACACCGGTAAAATGAAATTGGTTGATACCGCAGGTCGTATTGATAAGTTCCGTTCACGTTACGAGAAAAAACAATAATTTATTTCGATAATATTTAAGGTCCCGACTCATAAGGTCGGGACTTTTTTTATTTTTGTTCAATGAGTATAATTCTTTTTGACGACCAGTTTCGAAGTAATTTGCTACCACTGGTCTACACCAGGCCGGTTTCCGAGCTTAGGCTAGGAATTCTGACCATCGCAGATAAGTGGAGGAAACACCTTAAAACAGATATATCATACCTTACCGAAGATTATCTGCAAGAGAAATACCCCCTCAAATACTTTCCGCTTAATCTTTTTATAAATTCTGCAATCTGTCCGGATGAGAGTCTGATTGAAGTATTGGACAATCTGAAAGAAGGTGAGGCTCTGATTGCTGATCAAATCCTGATTGCTGCCCGCCTTTTGGAAACTGATGCCAAAGAATTCAGTCCGCTGCATACCGAACAATTTAAACTGCTTGAATACAGCAAACCATTTACCCGGATAGCTTTCGCTGAACATATTTTCAGCAATAATGATGCTGAGATCAGAAAAGATTTTCAGCTAATTACCAAAGGCCGACAATCAGCAGTTTTGAGCAATACTAATACGGTATTGGGAGAAGATATTTTCATTGAAGAAGGCGTTGAAGCCGAATGTTCTACCTTCAATACTCGAACTGGTCCGATCTACCTTGGTAAACGAGCATTGGTGATGGAAGGGTGCCATATCAGGGGTTCGTTCTCTCTCGGCGATGATTCGGTCGTTAAAATGGGTGCAAAAATCTATGGGATGACCTCCGTAGGTCCTCATTCAAAGGTTGGAGGTGAGATTAATAATTCTGTCATCTTTGCTAATTCGGCTAAAGGCCACGAAGGCTATTTAGGAAATTCCGTAATTGGCGAGTGGTGCAATATTGGCGCCGACAGCAATAATTCGAATATGAAAAACAATTATGCTGAAGTAAGATTATGGGATTATCCTACAGAGGGTTTCCGAAAAACAGGATTGCAATTCTGCGGATTAATTATGGCAGATCATGCAAAATGTGGAATCAATACCATGTTTAATACCGGGACCGTG
>JBDNGV010000612.1:0-2665 GCA_041689125.1 Daejeonella sp. | reverse complement strand
TTCGAGGAGGAGCATTACTCTTGGGGATCAGATCCGCTGGAGTGCTCAATACGATTTGGTTAAGATAATAAATGTTGAGCGTTGCTAAAGCAAAAACATTAGGCTGAACGTTAATTACAGGAGTTTTTTGTGATTCCTTTAATTTGTATTCCTGCTTTTGGTCTTTACAGCAGTCCTCAGAAACGCCCTTTTTCATGCCGCAATTGCTGCATTCGCTTGACATGTCTGATTGGTCATCAGAAAGCCCCCACTCGATCAATTCGCCCATGCAATAATGAAAATGCAGGCTAGCCCCGGATGAAACACTCAGGTAGAAGACAGCTAAAACGGTGATTAAAAGCTTTTTCATTTAATTATCATACAAAGATTAGGATAAAATCTTGTAATCTTTTATAATATTCCAAATTTGTTATTCAATATTATAATAGTTCTGGTCATATGCGCGGCTATAGAAAATTCATTAAACAAAAACAGAACACATTATCTTATTCAACACCCGGTTCATGGTCTATTCCAAAAGGTCTGGAATTCCTTTCGCGATGAGTGTTACTGAAACTATGATTACGCTCTATGATAGGGGTGCCATCATCAATGCCATCGCCATCACTATGAGAGTTTAAAATTGTATAATTTCCAGCCTTATCCAGCTGGGCTTGCAATACATTTGTATCAATGGGTTTATTCATGGAAAGTAATACCCCCTGTGGCTTCAATTGAACTTCAGCCTCTGTAACATTCGGCAGTTCCATCAATGTTTGCTTTACGCTGCTAACACAGGCTCCGCAACTCATTCCTGTTAATTCATAATACTTATTCATGTTATTTGATTTTTGTTTTTCAAAAGCCTTCATTGGCTAATGGAATATTTGATAATCTCATTGCTTGAGTTTGTAAATCACACCATTTGACAAACAATTCCAGTTGCATTGTAGATTATATCATGCAAATACCAAGCCAACATGATTAAAAAATAGATATTAATCTGTTTCCTATTGTAAATTAAAGCTCAATAATATTTCTGTTTTACCCATTATTTTTAAACTAGTTGTCTTTTTAATAATTGCGCATAAAGTTGCTTATACACCCTGTCCGTAGTTTAGCGCAGCGCTTTACGTACAGGACGGGGAAATTTCAGCTGAATTACAATAAATCATCATTTGAGAACCGAAAATCTTATATTTAATCAGCTGAAAAATCGTAAAAAATGAAAAATCTGATCTCATACTCCATTGTTATTTTAATTATTATCCTGCTTAGTCCTGATTCGAATGCTTCTGATAAGCCAATTCGAACAAACACTAACTGGAAAGCGGGGGTAGCCAGAGTAAAGATCACGCCCGAAGAACATATGTGGATGGCGGGATATGCTTTACGTAATAAACCTTCGGAAGGAAAACTGACAGACTTATGGGCAAAAGCACTGGTTTTGGAGGATGCCAATGGAAAGCGGGCGGTAATGATTTCCCTCGACTTGGTTGCGATTCGTAAAGCCATCTCTGAAGCTGTCAGAAATAGGATCGAAAATCAATTTGGATTAACGAGATCCCATATTCTGATCAATGCATCGCATACACATACCGGACCGGAAACTCAATCTGCTCCACATATTTTTACACTGGAGCAAAAGGAATTAGAAAAGATTGACAGATATGCTAAAAAACTTGAGGATCAGCTGGTTAATTTAGTTGGCGAGGCCCTAAAAAATCTACAACCTGCCACACTTTCCTCGGAAAATGGCGTCAGTCGCTTTCAGGTAAACAGAAGAAATAATAATGAAAACAGCCTTGCTCTTCAAACTGAGTTAAAAGGGCCCAATGATTTTGCGGTACCGGTTATAAAGGTAGTCAACACTAAAGGAAAGATTATGGCCATTGCCTTCGGCTATGCCTGTCATAATACAGTTCTGGGAACCTATGAATGGTCTGGCGACTATGCCGGTTTTGCCCAAATTGAACTTGAAAAAAGATATCCGGGAGCAACCGCCTTGTTCTTTCAAGGCGCTGGAGCAGATCAGAATCCCTTGCCTCGCAGAACAGTAGCGCTGGCCATACAATATGGTGAAACACTTGCGGCTTCAGTCGACCGGGTGTTAAAAGAAGAAATGAAACCACTTTCATCTGAACTAACTCTCTCCTACTCAGAAATTGACTTGAAATTTGAGAAAGCCAGTCCCACAAAAGAAGAACTCCAAAGCTTGATGAGTGATACCTCCAAAACACCCGATTATCTCAAAGCCAATGCAAAAGTCCTGCTTTCGAAGCTCGAGAAAGGGGAAAAACTGATGAACTCCTATCCATATCCTATACAGGTTTGGAAGATTGGTGAGCAGCCAATTATTGCACTTGGTGGTGAAGTTGTGGTAGGATATGCCAATGAACTTAAGAAGATTTTCGGACTGAATGTATTTGTTTTTGGCTACAGTAATGATGTGATGGCCTATATCCCAACCTATACTGTTTGGAGAGAGGGAGGATATGAAGGAAGCCGTTCACCTATTTTTACAACTCCTTGGGCTTCAGATATTGAAGAGGTTATTATTCGGGAAGTGAGAAGACTGGCGGAACTGGCCGGGGTTAAAAAGTTTGATAAATAGAACTTGTGAATTTACTTAAACACCATGTACGAAAAATTCGTCTTCGCCTTTCTAGATGTGACTGACGAAATC
>JBDNGV010000611.1:0-3122 GCA_041689125.1 Daejeonella sp. | reverse complement strand
TCTCCTATATTTCGCAGGACATACAAAATGATACAATAATACGGATACATTATGCTGCTTATGTATATATTCACTCACATAACAAAATTACAAAAAATCGAAGCAGAGCTTCGAGGAATTAAACCAACTGAGATTAAATTTAGAGAAATGATTAATAATATTATCCCAATATTTAATTTTTTAGAGTTTCTAATGATACAATATAGTCACAATCAGATAATATGTAGTAAGTTTTGCTGCGTAATAAAAATTAATATTGCTACCTAATCAAATTTTAAATCAATATCAATGCGAAGAATTATCTGTATTTTTTTTATTAGCTGCCTGCTTTTAAACGGTTGCGCGAATAAGACCCTGATGAATGGAAGCAATTCTGTAAGTCATGATTCGAATCCGCGAAGGGCTGAAGTTTTATTTTTAGGAAATGTAAGTAAGCATCATGACTCTGGCAAATATGCCCCATGGCTTGCTATTGCTTTATTTAAAAGTGGCATTAATCTTACTTACACTACTGATCTTAATGATCTGAACACAGAGAAACTTAGTAAATACGATGGGCTCGTGATCTACGCAAATCATGATACCATATCGGCATCCCAGGAGAATGCTTTAAAAAACTTTGTTGAAAACGGCAAAGGATTAATTCCGCTGCATTCAGCTGCTGGTTGTTTTAAGAATTCAGAATGGTATATTAAAACCATAGGAGGGCAATTCCTGTCTCATGGAAATGGTTCATTCACTGCAAGGATTGTCAATAAATCTCACCCTGTAACCCAGGGGCTTTCTGAATTTGAAACATCCGATGAAACCTATGTACACCAAAAAATAAATTCGGATATAACCGTCCTGATGGAGCGTGTTGACGGAATAAAACACGAACCCTATACATGGGTTCGCAATCAAGGAAAAGGCCGGGTATTTTATACTGCTTACGGGCACAATGATATTACCTGGAAAAAATCAGGCTTTTTTGATTTGGTTGAAAACGGAATACTCTGGGCTATTGGAGCTCGGGTAAAAGATCAGATAGCCAGGTTAAAAATTCCGGATGTAAGTATTTATCAGGATACCATTTCAAATTTTACCGCTCGTCATCTGGTCCCGAAAATTCAGGAAGGATTAACACCTGAAGAATCTATGAAGCTGATCCAGGTCCCGGCAGATTTTGAAATAAAGCTTTTTGCCGCAGAACCTGATATAACTAACCCCATTGCTATGTCCTGGGACGAAAAAGGACGGTTGTGGGTTATAGAATCGGTTGATTATCCCAACACATTTATAGAGACCGATGGTGCGGCAAATGACCGGATAAAAATTTGCGAGGACACAAACGGGGACGGTAAAGCAGATAAGTTCACTGTATTTGCCGATAGCCTGAATATTCCCACAAGCTTGGTCTTTGTTAACGGAGGAATAATTGTTTCTATGGCTCCAAACTTTGTTTTCATGAAAGATACAAACGGAGATGATAAAGCAGATATCCGTCAGAATATCATTACCGGTTTTGGAAAGAGTGACACCCATGCAGGTCCCTCTAATTTACAGTATGGATTTGACAACAAAATTTGGGGAGTACTGGGTTATTCTGGATTTAACGGTAACGTAAATGGCAAAAATGTAAGATTCGGCCAGGGCGTGTACCGATTTAACACGGATGGAAAAAATCTGGAGTATCTGGCTCCAACCAGTAACAATACCTGGGGTCTCGGATTCTCTGAGGATAACAATGTATTTATATCCACAGCCAATAATACCCATAGCGCTTATTATTCCATGCCCGCAAAGTATATTCAAAGAGGACTTGCAGGTAATAATATACAAGCTGTACAAAAACTGGATGGCCATTATGATGTTCATACCATGACCCCTAATTTACGTCAGGTTGATGTTGTTGGGGGCTTTACATCTGCCGCAGGACATCACCTGTATACAGCCAGAAACTTTCCTAAAGTCTACTGGAACAGAATTGCCCTGATTTGCGAGCCTACGGTACGGCTTATTCACAATGCCATCATTGAGCCTAAAGGTGCAGGATTTACAGAAAGAGATGGCTGGAATTTATTGGCCAGTTCTGATGAATGGGTTGGTCCTGTACAAGCTGAAGTAGGACCCGATGGCGCCGTCTGGGTTGCAGATTGGTACAATTTTGTTATGCAACATAACACATTTATTCCCCGGCAGGCGCCAACAGAAGTGATCCTGCCGCTGACTCTTGCTGATCAGAAAAGAGGACAGGGAAATGCTCTGGTCAGTAATTTAAGGGACCTTGATCGGGGCAGAATATATAGGGTTATCTATAAAAAGGCAAAACCTTATACACCTGTTCAGTTATCTAAAAATGATGTTCCGGGCTTGCTCGCTGCATTGGAAAGCGACAATATGTTTTGGCGGATCACGGCACAGCGTTTATTGGTTGAATCTAAAAATCAATCAGCGCTTCCCGGGCTATATAAGATAATCAACAATCAGCAAGTTGATGAAATCGGGCTTAATGGTCCTGCCATAAATGCACTCTGGACATTACAGGGTCTTGGTTCAGTAAATGGTTCAAATGCAGAGGCATTTCAGGTAGTGGCAAAGGCTTTCTTACATCCGGCAGCGGGAGTGAGAAAAGCTGCAGTTGAGGTTTTACCTGATAATAAGCAGGCTATAGATGCTATTAAAAAAAGCGGCTTAATTAATGATCCCAATTTAAATGTGCGTAAGAGTGTATTGCTGGCTATTGCTGCAATGCCTCCATCCAAAGAACTGGGTGAGTTACTTTATGAAGTAAGTGGAAATTCTGATAATGAAAAAGATGAGTGGCTCGCTAAGGCTTTATTTGCTGCAGCTATTACTCACAGGGAAGGCTTTCTGGCGGCAGGACCTGTTGTTCAATCATCTGCAGATCCTGCTCAATTGAATTTTAGCCAGCGGATAGCTAAATTGGTAAAGCAGGAAATTTATATATTAGATAGAAGAAACTCTATTGTATCCTCTCCTGATGTTACAGTAAAAGAATTGTTCATTAAAGCATCTTTGATAAGAAGAAGTGAAAGTTTGCAGGGAGTAATTGTGGCTCAGGGAGGAAGAAATAATGGATATGGCTTATATATTCAAAACGGAAAATTAAATTTTGTGGT
>JBDNGV010000610.1:0-3255 GCA_041689125.1 Daejeonella sp. | reverse complement strand
TTCAAGAATTGAGCCGTCCTTAAAATTTGATATTAATTTGGTGTCTGCTCCGCATTCACTTTTTACCAATCAGTTGTTTATCGCTTAGTTTTGTCTGCTCGTTTGTCGGAGTGCGGTCGTCAATAGGCTTGCTTATAACGGTTTGGCAGCTACAAGAAGTTGGCGATTTCGAAGCACTAAACTATCTGCCACCACTCCCGATTGCTATCGGGATTGACACGAAGCACAAGGCTTCATTTAACCACTGAACCGCCAATTTTTTGTAGGTGCTGTTACCTGCTGGGCTATTGTCATTTTTTTATTCTTTCTTAATTGTCTTCTATGCCTTTAACAATTAGGCGAAAATTCTCAATAGTCTTGCCTTTTAGATGTTTTTCCCACTTATCAATCAGGGGTTGCTCTAGTTTGAATTCACGGAATTCGTCTGGACTCATGATGGGAATTCCTTTTACAATAGGATATATTCTCTGGCACTCGTTACAAGTAAGAAAGCCTTCGATAACATTTGCGTTAATATCTTGTTCGATAATGGTTAAAATTAATTCTGCCTTGTCAAAAGGGCAGCACAATTTTTTTATGGTTTCAATTCTCATACTTTGTTTTCGCTTAATTGTTTTAAATATGCTTTAATTGTTTCGTTCGGCTTTTCGGAATCCATGATACCCGATACGACAGCTACTCCATCAAAAGATAATCCTACAAGTTTTGACATGTTTTCAGGTTTTATACCTCCAGCTAAAAACAACGGAATGGCTGTTATTTTTTTTGCCTCTTGAATGGTTTTAAATTTTATCAGGTCACAACTGTTGCTAGTGCTTGAAGGAAAAATAGAGCAAAAGGAAACATAATCTACTTCATTGTTATTTGCCCAATACACCAGAGATAAATCATTATTACATGTCAAACCAACTGTAAATGCTCTGCCTATATTTATTTTAATATCTTCAAAGTCATTTGGAATACAGTCGAAGTGAACACCATCTAAATTAGTTGTATTTAGCCATTTCCACTTATTGTTAATAAGCACAGGAACATTCTTTTCATGGCAAAGGTCAGTAATGCGTTGAATAAGTTCTAAAGCATTTTCCTCAGATGAAAAATTATCCCATATCTGCACAGCAACAATTTTTTCTTGCAAAATTATTGTGAGTTTGTGTATTAAAATGGTTTCATCTATTGATGGGTCTACTACCAAATATACACCGGAGTTTATTTTTCTTTTTATCATTTCCATCCTTCGCGATATGCTTTGTAGAATGCATCCCAATAAGGATCTTGTTCCAGATAAATTAAATCCGTTTCTTTATCATCTTCGATCAACTTGATGCCATATTCTTTTTCTTTTATTTCACCAACAGCACAACATGGTATGTTTTCTACTTTCAGTCGTTCTATTACAGCTGAGGCTTTATCTTTTTTACAGGTTATAATCATTGAACCTGCACCCACACAATATCGAGGATCAATAGAAAAGAGCGCACACACCTCATTCTGTATTTTGCCAATCGGAATTTGATTGTTAAAAACTACAACCCCATTGTCGGAAGCACAGGCCAATTCATAAATAGCTCCCAGCACGCCACCTTCGGTAACATCATGCATGGCTGTTATATCATTATGGTCGGTTTGGTTGCCTACTGCAGTTAAAGCATCTTTCAGCGATGATGTTTCATAAAACATACCACATGCTTTTTGATAAGTTTCATTTCCCAAATTGTTTTTCAACTTTTCGGGAAAGCTCATAGCAAGTATTGACGTGGAAGATATGGCACATTGCTTTGTAACTAAAATAATATCTCCTGGTCTGGCATTTTGCGAAGTAAGCAACTGCAATTTTGGGGCGATGGTAAAAAAAGTACCGCCTCCGGCAATGGTTGAATTTTGTCCTTCAATAAAACCCGTATGCCCACCGGTAATGGCTATTCCAATATCAGAACTAAATTTATGAATATAATTCCAATAGGTTTTAAAATCATTTTTAGAAAATGTGGCTGGCAGATTGAGTACAAATTGCCCGTACATGGGAGCAAAACCTGTTGTAGCCATATCATTGGTCATAAGTTGTACTGAAAGCCATGCTGATTCCTCAAGTCCAAGTGAAGGAATGAGTGATAATGGATCGCTTGTTACAGCCATTGCCATCTCTCCCAGCAAATCGATAATAGAAACATCTACACCAAACTGAGGGCCAACACGTACTTCATTACGATGGTATCCGCACTTTTGCTGTATGATGTCGGCAAATATATTGTGGTCTACTTTCCCAAGTTTATCTTTCATTTATTCCGTGTCATTAAATTTGATATAAAGACCGAAAAAATCACCTAATGGCAAACTCCATTGTTGAACTGGAAACCATTTTGGTAGTCCCGTACAAGTCCATTCAATTGAATATTCTCTTCCCTTTAAAGCTTCATCTATTATTTGTGTTAGTATTTGAGGAGTATAAAATGTTGCAGTAATGTAAAATGGATTTTTACCAAACAACTGTTGAACCCGTCTTCTCAAAACTTTGGTAGAATTTCTGTTCATCATACCCATTGCAATGCCATATTTTGCAACCCTTGCAGCTTCTCGAATAACTTTTACTGGGTCTTTGTAATATTCAAATGTGGTTATAAACGCTAGAGCATCAAAAGTATCATCTTTAAAAGGCATATAGTGAGAGTCTGCCATAACCAAATCGCCATCAAATAAATGAATAGCCTGTGATAACATAAGTGGGGAAATATCACCTCCGGTTGCTTCGATTCCGATTTCCTTCCACCATCTTGTAAAACGGGCAGTGCCACAACCAAATTCAAGCAATGTTTTTATCCGCTTGTCTTTGGACACAAGCTGTTCCATTACCTTTTTTTGCCAGACTTCAGCTCGTTTATACCTTCCCTCATACCATTGTTCATAAGTGTCGGTATGCTCCCGATTAAAAAACCACTCGGGTCTGTTTTGCCAGTTCTGTTGGTTTTTGGGAATTAATTCAAAAGTTCTTTTTTCTATTTCCATTTTATTATCTTTTTAAAATAAAAACGCCATCCGATTGGGCAGACCAAAAGAATGGAGTATAAAATGGAATATTTTAATACAGCATCCCTACGTTGGCATTATCCAAATCAGGTTTCGGGTATAATCTCAGCCAAACTATTTGTTTGGCACCCCAGTGCATTTATTGTTGCAAATGTAATTAAATTTTTCTTAAGTCAGATTGTTTCTTTAAGTTATTATGTTGTCATTATCGTTTTAGCCTTGCTGGTAACG
>JBDNGV010000609.1:0-3055 GCA_041689125.1 Daejeonella sp. | reverse complement strand
TCTCCTATATTTCGCAGGACATACAAAATGATACAATAATACGGATACATTATGCTGCTTATGTATATATTCACTCACATAACAAAATTACAAAAAATCGAAGCAGAGCTTCGAGGAATTAAACCAACTGAGATTAAATTTTTTAATATACCTGAACATTAACATATGTTCTCCCTTATAGTTTTTATCTGCAAAAGTGAATCAGCAATTCAAAACTACGGAATTAACAAAAAGTATTTGTTAAACAAATAAAATGAATTTGGTTTCCAACTAACTCAAATTCTTTCCATCAACCGCCTTTAAATCCCTCGCGGGCGGCTACCGTGGACTCACAAATATTTTTCTAATATAATTCAGATTCAAAATCGGGAATAATCAATTGCCTCCAGCTTTAGCTGGAGGTATTTGATGGTTTTTGAATGGGCTTTAGCCCAAAAAATGAAGTTTTACTCGAATTTCGACTGAAGCCTATTCATATTTCATTTGAGACAAGGGGCTGAAGCCCCTTGCAATTGATTAAATTCCTAATTGAAAAGATATGGGTACATGGTAGCCGCGGGCAGGGCAAACTGGGCGCATAGAAATGTCTATATGAAAACACTTTCTTAAATAATAGGTCAGGTTCATTATAAATTTTAACAAAAACTTTAATTTGGCATTAAATTAGCTTTTAATTGGTATGAAAAAAATTCTGTTCATTAGTTTTATTGCCTTGTTTGCTACTGGCTGCGGGGTATCCCAAAAGATCAGTCTGCTGGAACAATGCCACTACGATATAAAATCTGCCGATAGTGTTTATTTTGCAGGCAGAGATATAACCCGACAAATAAAAACCGGAACCTTCGACCTTAGAAGTGTTCCTGAACTTGCCATAGGACTGTTAAGAAAAGATATCCCCTTAAGGGCAAGGATCAATCTAGGAATAGAAAATCCCGGATCAAAACCTGTTGAAATTAATCAGTTTGACTATATCATTTTGTTTAAAGGTCAAGAATTAGTTAATGGAACTACTGAAAGGCGAATTGATATCAATCCGCAAGAAACTACGGTGGTACCTATAGTGATCAGAGCCAATATCTACTCAATTTTATCCGATAAAAACACAAGGGAAGAGATTTTTTCTTATCTGAGAGGAACAGATAGTAGAGAAAATGTGCAAAAAACTCTGATCAGCATTAAAATACGTCCAAGCATAAGAGTTGGGAAAAAACTGATTAAATACCCGGGTTTTATCACTATTGATAAGGAATTGAGCAGTAAGATGTTCAGATAAATGGTAAAAAAAACTCTAATATTTAACTCAAGATAGGCAAATCCTATATTTACCTTTTTAGTGTGCACAGCCTGTGCATTCGCATGAAAGCTTAAGGCTAAAATTGGTAAAATAAAAATCATTTTTGAATACCCTAAATAGTTGTTCGTATTAAAGTTCATTTTCATCATATTTTGGATGAGACAGGTAAAAGAACTTTTACCCCCATGCCGGATGAAAAAAAAATATAAAATCGTTTCAGATATCAGGTTTAAGTCTCCCTAAGTTTTATTCTATGCCCTATAAACCTTAATTTTATTATCTTTCGATCCTGAAATAGAAAATTATTTAAATAATGAAATCGTTTAAAATCCTGTTTGTCCTTTTACTTATAAGTCAGATCACTTTTGCTCAAAGTATTGTCAATCTGATCAATCGTGCCGATTTGTTTTTCGACACAATGGATAAGGGTAATTTTGAGGAAGCACACGGCTTTTTCGATGAAAGTGTGAAAAGTGGGATCACTCCGGATGAACTGAAGCTTTTCTGGATCAGGCTGGGAAACAGTCTGGGAACTTACCAATCTGTAGATGGAGCTAAGAACACCATAAAAGGTGATTATTTTCAAGTAATTCTGACATGCGGGTTCTCAAAGGGCTCTCAAACATTCACTTTCGTATTTAATAAATCTGAGAAACTATTAGGTTTCTTTGTTACTCCAGTGGCAGCTGAAGCAGAATATATATCACCAGCCTACGCTGATACCACACTTTATTCTGAGAAAGAAATCAGTATTAAATTTGTAGATGGACAGATGGCAGGTGTATTTACTAGTCCGAAAAACTTAACCAGCTTTCCGGTGGTAATCATGGTTCAGGGTTCAGGCCCCTCTGATATGGATGAGACAGTTGGTCCCAATAAACCATTTAAAGATCTAGCAGCAGGACTAGCAGCAAAGGGGATAGGGAGTATTCGGTATGTAAAACGGAGTATGGTTTACCCAAGCTCATTTAATAAAGCATTTACAGTCAAAGAAGAGGTTCTTGACGACGCGCTTAGCGCAATCACCCTGGCAAATACCCTACCTGGTGTCAATAAAAGCCAAATCTATCTATTTGGACATAGCCTTGGAGGAATGTTGGCACCAAAAATTGCCACACTTGCACCTTCATTAAGTGGAATTATCCTGGCGGCGGCTCCCGCAAGAAAACTTTCGGATCTGATTGCAGAACAGAATATGTTCATCTACAAATCCTCAGGAGATACCACTTCGGCCGGAAAGAAACAATTCATTCAATCAACCAATGAAATTGAAAGGTCAAGACTTCTTAAACTGGGTGATATTGCTCCTGATTCAACCATATTAGGAGCTCCTGCAGCCTACTGGATAGATTTGAATAATTATGATCAAGTGGCTACAGCAAAAAGAATTAAAAACCGCATTCTGATACTTCAAGGAGGCCATGATTTCCAGGTTTCTGTTCAAGATTTTAATATCTGGCGTACTGCCTTGGCAGCGAATAAAAATGCATCCTTTAAACTTTATCCGGATCTTAACCACTTATTATCATCCCAAAAGGAAAAAGGGACCGGTACCCAGTATCGTACACCAGCGAATGTTAGTCCGGATTTGATCAATGATATTTCGCTTTGGATTAAAGGGAAATAAGCCAGTATTCCTTAAATAATTCGAATTCGATATAATTCTATTTCGTAACCTGAGATTCGATATAAAATCTTGCTAGGGTAAGTTTGTATGAAATAATTTTCTCTTGTTTTAGAAATCTAGGTCTGTGCTTCTTC
>JBDNGV010000608.1:0-2324 GCA_041689125.1 Daejeonella sp. | reverse complement strand
GGCATTTTTTGTTTCTTGGTCTATGTTAATAGGCATAAAAAGAGGATGCATATACATAAACCCAAATGAGGTTACTGCGGATTCCCTATCCATAAAATTAACTGACATAATAATTTCTTTATTTCCCTTATTGTTATAATCAAATACAGTTGAGAAATTATCTAATAAAGCGACATCGCTGTCTTCTATTTCATTTAAAGCTCCTAGTGCTGTTTGAATATCAGCATTCCCAGCATTCATTCTTCTTCCGCTCCACAAATATATATCAGCTTTCAGGGCAAGGGCTGCCGGTTTAGACCATTTGTTCCTACCTGAGGAAAAATTTTTATTTTCAAAAAGGCTAACTGCTTCATTGATGTCCTTCTTAATAAATGCCATAACATCATTCTTACCAGAACGCTCCTTATGAATTACTTCAGGGCTGAGATCATTCGTGGGTTCGGTTACAAGTACAACATCCCCCCATATTTTTGTCATCTGGAAATAAATGAATGCACGCATGGTGTATGCCTGAGCTAAGATACTTTTCTTGGTAGCTTCAGATGTAAACTTAATTCCAGGTACATTCTTCAGAATCAAATTCGCATCATGAACGATAGCATATAAAGATAACCATGTATTATTACTCACAACTTGTGTGGATGATATATTGTTCTTGTCTAGAATATTTAAATAAAATATTTCCAATCCTGCAGTTCCGGCCAAACTAGGTCCCATGATCTCACTTCTCGCCTCCCCCCACATATAAAAATTAGAGGCTGCTGGAATTCTTAACCGCGCATACATTCCATTCAATGCCGCGGTAGCGTCATTTTCCGTTTTCCAAAAGGAGCTATTGGAAATTTCGCTAATAGGTGCTAATTCCAAGCTCTTAGTACAAGCAGTAAATGTTAATAAAATTGTGAATAGAATTGTTAATAATTTTTGTAGCTTTTTCATTGTCTTCTGATTTGATTTTTTGGTTAAAAAGAAACTCGTGCACCGAAAATGAAATTCTTAGGAATGGGATACCTCCCTGCGTCCCTCCCCCCGAATTCTGGGTTCTGTCCTGTAAAACGAGTAAAATAGTATAGATTATTGGCAGTCAGGTTAAGACTGAAGTTAGAAATATTTAGCTTCTGAATAAGGTACTTAGGTAAATTATATGATAGAGTTACCTCTCTTATAGCCAAATAATCTGCCTTTTCATAATTTACAGAGTTACCCCTGAATATATTATTTTGAATTGATGAATCATCCAAATAAAACCTGGGAACATCAGTAATATCTCCTTGTTTTTGCCAAGACCGAAGTACATCTTGTGAAAGTCCAATGCTTCCAGCAAATTGACCTGTTGTAAGCGCTCTTGCATAATTATAAATAGTATGCCCTGTCGTATAGTCCATTCGTACACTTAGGTTAATATCCCTATAACCTATTGAATTGGTAAACCCTCCTGTCCAAGTCGGATATGTATTGCCGACCAATTCACGATCCCTTTCATCAATCTTTCCATTGTTGTCGATATCTTGCCAATTGACATCGCCACCATACTTCGTTTTGATTGTTCCAGGAACCAACATATCAATCGGGCCATTAGCAGCATCTTTATCAGTTGAATATATACCTAGTTGTTTGTAAGCAAAGACATCCCCCAATCTTCCTCCTTCCTGCAGCCCCCCAAGCCATGCATAATCGCCTCTACTGGGATCCCAAACATAGACCCCTCCAATACGGTTGTTTTCAGTTCCATTATCTGGAAGTCGCAAAATTTTGTTTTTAACTCTGGAAGCATTTAGCGAAATATCCCACTGTAGATCCTTTGTACTCGGCATAACCCTAGCGGTCAGTTCAAGCTCAATCCCTCTATTTTCCAAACTTCCTAAATTGGTAAGGGTACTTAAAAAACCCGTAGATTCTGGCAAAAACATATTTGTTAACAAATTGTCTGTTACTCTCCTGTAAGAATCAAACAAAACATTTATTCTGTTATCAAATAGACGGATATCAGTGCCGATATTGAGCGTTTTGGATTGTTCCCATTTAAGTTCTTGATTAGCCAAAATTGTATTCTGTATAGCAGCGGATCCTCCATATACCAAACCTGCGCTATATTGCCCCTGAGCCTGATAATCCCCTAATCCACTGATATTTCCATTAACTCCGTAACTTCCTCTTAGTTTTATTTCAACTAAACCATCGGGCAAAAAATTCCAGAAGTTCTCTTTGTGTACGTTCCATCCTACCGAAATACCGGGAAAAAATCCCCATCTATGGTTATTCCCTAAGTTAGAAGCTCCATCATATCTTGCATTCATAGATATAAGAAAAAGCTTCGAAAGATC
>JBDNGV010000607.1:0-1719 GCA_041689125.1 Daejeonella sp. | reverse complement strand
GAGAAGGAATTTTAAACTTCCGCACTCATAAGGCTATCGTTTACCTATATTTTTTATTTAATTTGAATTTTAAATCAATTGCAAGGGGCTTCAGCCCCTTGTCTCAAATGAAATATGAATAGGCTTTAGCCAAAATTGGAGTAAAATTTCATCTTTTGGGCTAAAGCCCATTGAAAAACCATCAAATACCTCCAGCTAAAACTGGAGGCAATTGATGATTCCCACTTTTGCATTTGAATTATATCAGGAAAATATTTCTGAGTAAACGGTTGGACAAAAGTGGGAGGCAAGGTAAAAGGGTGGGCCTCACATTTTACAATAAGCTATAAACCCCAATTTAAAATCACAAATTAAGACATTCTGTATCTTCCAGAATTTCAACAGACACAAATAATTGAATTTCTCAATTAACTCATTCCATCAACATCTGCCTGATAGTAAACAACTCCTTTGATCTTGGATCAACAGTCACATGAACTGTGGCTACATCAGCATCTCCAAAAACCTGCAAACGAGTAAAATTTAGGATAGTAGATCGCTTATCAGGATTCAACAATGGCTTGTCGACAATAAAACGATGCGATTCGCCATTAACCCAAAGAACGGGTTTGCCATATTGTCTGCTGAGTTGGGATAATTTATCTATTATCTTTTGATAGGCTGGAGATATGGTTCTGCTGTAGAACATATCAGCCTGAGTAAACATGACCAAGCCGGCTTTATCAGAAGCACGTGCATAGATCTCGTCTAGCCAAGCTAAATTAGCTTTTTCCCTTTCGATGAATTCAGTATTGTCTGTCCCTTTGAAATTATTGTTTGTCCCCACTAAATGAATGGTGGCAAATTGTATTCCGCCATGTTCCCAAGCCAGATTTTCAACATATTTGGCAAATTCAGGATTGCTGCCTTGAGTACTGAGTGGTATCTTTTTTTGTCCGAGGCTTTTGGGCTCCTTGAAAAACATCTTTCTCAATAATGCCAGCCTTTCCAGTGGATCATATTTACCCGCTGATTCCCGGTTGCAATCGGTCCATTCATTATCTCCTGGAGTGTAGATCAATGGCCGGGAAAAACTTTCAAAATACGTAAAGATCTTATTAAAATATTCGTCTGAGCAAACTGTTGAACCCGATTTAAAATCGCCCACATGTACACTGAATACAGGTTTTTCTTTATTGACCTCTTTGATCAGGTTTTCAAAGCGAGCATAATCTTCAGGAAGACGATAGGGCATATCTCCGAAGGTTATAAATTCAAATTTTTTAGATTGTGCGAATGAAATTGCTCCGGTAAACAAGAGGAAAAGGAAGAGGTAGAATATTCTCACAGGTGTGTTTTTTATACCTATAAATTTAATTAGAATTTTGCTGGATCTGGTTATTTTGAAAAGAAAGGGCCTTTAAATAGAGAAGCATCTAAAATGCTTACAGGCTTTTTTGATATTTTAAGGTTTAGTTCAAGTTAACTACTGTATTAATGAGCATCATAAATAGTCACTTTGTCAAAAAATACCTTGAACTCATCTAAAAATGCCTTATGTAGTGGATGAACTTGATATTCGTCATGACCGGCCATATCATCAAACAATAGAAATAAGCTAAAAGTATAGGTAGTATCTACAACAGCACGCTCGATTGGAGCAGGTGTTCCGATATGATACATTTTGACTGCTTCAATAAATTGCAGCGTATCCAGGCTTTTGCGGAATGTAATTTTTTG
>JBDNGV010000606.1:0-6256 GCA_041689125.1 Daejeonella sp. | reverse complement strand
TTTAACGGTAGCTCACAATGATTTTATGACGCCCAATTTACAAGAGCACAAAGAAAATGGGTGTATAATTTATGACGTCAAGGGTATTTTGAATAAAGACAAAATTTCCAGCAGACTTTAATTTATTTCAACACCTAAATGACAGCGTCCTATAATTTTTTTTAATGCAGTTTTAATAAAATAAGAAAAACTTTTAATGTCCTCAATAAAAACAAATATAATTGCCAATTATATTGGCAGATCCTGGACTGCTTTAATAGCCATATTGTTAATTCCAATTTATATTAAATTTATCGGTGTCGAAGCTTATGGTCTTGTAGGCTTTTTTACGGTTCTTTCGAGTGTAATTGGGATACTTGACCTTGGCATTGGTTCAACCGTGAATCGGGAACTTGCCAAACGATCAGTAAATCAAAATATAGCAGGAACACAAAGAGACTTAGTAAGAACTCTTGAACTGATTTATTGGGGAATTGCAATATTGACAGGTACAATTGTGTTAATTGGCGCATCATTTATTTCTAATAAATGGATAAACGCAGAAAGTCTCAACCCAGATTTGGTATTGCATGCTGTACAATTGATGGCAATTTCCATAGTACTTAGATTCCCATTGTCTTTGTATCAAGGGGGCTTGATGGGATTGCAAAAACAAGTACTCGTAAATATTATTCTTGTCGTAAATGGAACCTTACGAGGTTTTGGGGCAGTTTTGGTATTATGGTTAGTTTCACCTACAATTGAAGCCTTCTTTATCTGGCAGGTCATCATTAGCCTTTTGGATAGTTTGGTATTTTTTATAGCCATGTGGGCAAGTTTGCCTAAGTCAGAAGTAAAATCAAAATTCAGATTAAATATTATTAAGGATATATGGAGATATGCTGCAGCAATTTCTGCTAATGCTTTAATAGGGGTAATTTTGTCTCAATTAGATAAAATAATCCTAAGCAAAATGCTGCCTTTGAAGATGTTTGCTTACTATACAATAGCAGCTACGGTAGCCTCTTCAATTTGGATGATTATTATTCCTTTTAATAATGCATTATTTCCAAGTTTGGTTAAACTTTATGAGGGGGAAAAAATTGAAGAGTTGAAAAAACTTTTTCATGATGCGTCTCAAGTATTGTCATTTTTGCTTTTACCACTTAGTTTTGTTTTAATATTCTTTTCTAAGGAGATTCTTTTATTATGGATGAATGATCCTGTTGTCGCTGAAAACTCCTATTTAATTTTGAGTTTTTTAGTTATAGGCACTGCATTAAATGGTTTGGTTTCTTTACCAGCAAATTGTGCTCCGGCATTTGGGTGGCCAATGCTAATAACCTATACCAATCTTTTACAAGCCATTGTAATCATACCTTTAATTGTTGGTATGGTGTATTGGAAACAAGGAATAGGAGCCTCTATTGCCTGGATTGTTCTAAATAGTACCTATATTATTTTTATGGTGCCTTTCTTTTTTAAACGATTTCTTTTAAGCGAACAAAAAAAATGGTATTTTAAGGATATTCTATTACCTACAATTGTAGCATTTTCAATTGTGGCATTTTCAAAAATAATAGCTCCATCAATGACCAATAAATTCGCCATATTGGGGTGGGTATCAATTACTGGAATAATAACAGTCATATTTACAGGTTTATCAATGGTACATATTAAAAAAATCCTTAGACAACAGTGGGGTCTATTATTCAATTCCTAATACGATCTAAATAACAAATAATATCCCTTCAAATTAGAATTTCATAAATAAAATATTAACAAAAAAAATGTCATGAGAAAATTTTTAATTAAAATATTTTTTTACTTTGGATTAATTGGGTTCGATACAATTAAATTTATCAGTTTTTTTAGAGGGATTAAATTCTATATCAAAGATTATAGAAACATAAAAAAACAAATGAAAGTTAAAAATGAATTTGTATTCGGAAAATTTTATCCAATATTAAATGAACGAAGCAGCGAAAGCGGTACAATGAGTGGTCACTATTTTCATCTCGATTTGTTGATTGCTCAAATGATTTTTAGAAATAATCCTGAACGACATATTGATTTAGGGTCCAGAACTGACGGTTTTGTTGCTCATGTTGCTTCATTTAGAAAAATTGAAGTATTTGATATCAGGCCCTTGGTTAGTACCGTGAAAAACATAGACTTTACACAAGCGGATTTAATGCAATTACCCTCTAATATGATTGCATGTTGTGATTCTCTTTCATCGTTACACGCAATTGAACATTTTGGGTTAGGTAGATATGGAGACCCCATTGATATTAATGGGCATTTAAAAGCAATTGAAAATATTTGGGCAATGTTAAAAACAGGTGGCAAGTTTTATTTTGCTGTACCCATAGGTAAACAACGTATTGAGTTTAATGCTCATCGTATTTTCAGTATAGAATATCTCATTAAAGTTTTAGATAAGAAATTCACTATTGATAACTTTAGTTATGTTGATGATTATGGCGATCTTTTTGAAAATGCAACATTGACAGATATCAATATAGCTTCAAACTTTAATTGTAAATATGGCTGCGGTATATTCACTCTGACCAAGGTTGCTCTCAGTTAAGATTTATAGGCAGAAAATGGTAAAGGTTTTAGAAAAGAGGATTATTAAGATCAAATAGCAATAATGAAGATTTTAGTTACAGGCGCTGCGGGCTTTATAGGCTTCCATCTTACAAAACGGTTACTTGAAAAGGGCTATGAAATTGTGGGCCTAGATAGTATAAATGACTATTATGATGTTAATTTAAAATACGACCGTTTAAAAGCTGTTGGTATTCAAAATTCAAAAATAAATGATGGTGTCTTAGTTCAAAGCGAAACCTTGGCTAATTACAAATTTATTAAGGCTCAACTAGAAGACAAAGCAAAAATGGATCAATTGTTCCTGGCCGAAGGCTTTCATACTGTGATTAATCTGGCCGCCCAGGCTGGTGTCAGGTATTCAATAGAAAATCCATATGCATACATCAATAGCAATGTTGTAGGATTTCTTAATATTTTAGAGTGTTGCAGACATAATAACATTAAGAAACTAATATATGCCAGTAGCTCAAGTGTTTATGGCTTAAATACTAAGATGCCATTAAGTACACACCAACCAGCGGATCATCCTATGTCTTTGTACGCGGCTACTAAGAAATCAAATGAATTGATGGCTCACTCGTACAGTCACCTATATAATTTGCCTACGATAGGGTTGCGATTTTTTACTGTATACGGGCCTTGGGGAAGGCCTGATATGGCCCTTTTTCTTTTCACTAAAGCTATTATTGCCGGAGAGCCAATAAATGTTTTCAATAATGGCAATATGGTTCGAGATTTCACTTATATTGATGACATTGTAGAAAGTATAGCTAGGTTATGTGAGAAGCCACTCAATGGTAATTTAGTCTGGGATTCTATTAATCCTCATCTAGCGTCCTCGTCAGCACCATATAGAATATTCAATATAGGTAATTCAAAACCAATAAGATTGAGTGAATACATTTCATCTCTTGAAGAGTTTTTGAATAAAAAAGCAATTAAGAACATGTTACCCATGCAACCTGGGGATGTTCCAGAAACAAATGCGGATACTGAAGATTTATATAAATGGATAGATTTTAAACCAAACACAACTGTAAGGTCTGGTATCCAAAATTTTGTTGAATGGTATACTTATTATTACAAATAATATAATACTTCATTATGCAAGATATTAGCTTATATCAATATTAAGCTAGGCGAACATAATAATCACTTGTAAATTAAATTTCAATGATAAAAAAAATTTTAAAAAAATCTATTGGTGACATAGGAACTAATAATTTTTCCTTTCGCGAGAAATGGGTGAATGAAGCACTTTTAAAGCTTTTACCCGGTAAACGCTTGCTTGATGCTGGAGCTGGAACACAACGTTTCCGTTCCTTTTGTTCACATTTAGAATATGTGAGCCAGGATTTTTGTGAATATGATGGTTCAGGAGATGGAAGTGCGCTTCAATCAGGTTCATGGGATACATCAAAAACTGATTTGATTTCCGATATAACTTCTATTCCAGCAGAGGATCAATCATTTGATGCCATATTATGTACGGAAGTAATTGAGCATGTTCCAGATGCAGTTGCCGCCCTGAAAGAATTCTCTAGACTTCTTAGACCAGGCGGTGAGCTTATTTTAACTGCTCCGTTTTGCAGCATGACCCATATGGCGCCCTACCATTTTTATTCTGGTTTTAATAAATTTTTTTATGCGCATAATCTTACCGCCATTGGATTTTCAATAATAGAGCTTATTCCTAATGGGGATTATGAGGAGAATACCGCTCAAGAGTTGCGGAGGATAGCTGGTATGTATCAAAATCCTCCGATATTAATAAGAATTTGTATAGGCGTTCTTTTAAGGTTTTTAAAATTGAAACGTGATTCTGGTGGGTCAGGGAGTGATTTCCTATGTTATGGATATCATGTACGAGCGCTGAAAAACTAGTATGAAAAATATCAATCTATCAGGTACTCCTGTACTTATTATATCTTGTGATGGGTATTCTGATTTATGGAGACCCTTTTTCTATATTTTTAGAAAACGATGGCCTGACTGCCCGTTTCCCGTATATCTTGGAACTAATTTTAAGCAATTTGAGCAATTTGATGTTAATACGATTGCTATAGGTGAGGATCTGAACTGGGCTTCAAATGTTCTTAAAATGTTGGATAGGTTAAATTCTGAATATGTCTATATATTTCTTGAAGATTTCCTAATCACAGAGGATATCAATACTGAAGCTATTTTAAAGTTCAGCAGGATTGCTGTAGAAAAGAATGTCGGATGTTTCAGGCTTGCAGCTGGGCTTCCACTTGCGTTTCCTCCTTCCGCTCCTGTTCCGGGTGTAGAAGGCGTAGGGAGTATTGATAAAGACGAACTATACAGAGTTTCGGCACAAGTAGCATTTTGGAGAGTTGAAACCTTACGTAAGGTACTTATTAACGGCATGAACCCGTGGCAGTTTGAAGAGATCGGGACACAGATCAGCTGGAGTATTGAAGATCCCTTTTGGGGGATATATAAGCCTTTGATTGAGTATAGTCAATGTGTTGAGAAAGGGAAATGGAAACCAGAAGGTCTTGAAATTTGTAAGAAAGCGGGGGTTCCTGTAAATGATGGTGTTAGGCAACAATTCTCTGATGAAGAACTTCGTCAACATTTGTACAACGTAGAAAAAAATAGTTACATCCCACTGCAAATTCAAACGGCAATTAGAAATTTCACACAAAATAAACATAATACCGGATTGAATGTATTAGCTCCTTTAATAAAAAAATCTCCCTTTAATCTTAAATTCTGGGGCATTCTTTTTACAGGGTTAGTTTATCCGAAACTATTTAGCATCATCCAGAAAATCAAACTCCAGCAAAAAATTAAGTCACTTTCACATAATGATCAATAAAATGCATAATCAGGAAAATGAAGTACCATTATTTGACCGCATAAATTGGCAGGATCCTGTCAGCGGCACTGTACTTGAACCAATTATATCAGCCCGCACGCCTTCCGGAGTTCCGATCAGTGGAGCATTACGTATTGAAGGCACCAAAACAGGATATCCCATTGTGGATTGCATCGTCAGACTAACCCCTGAATTAGCTGTGAAATATAAAGATTGGTTGGCGATATATGATCTGATGCCTCCAGAAGTATCAGACAAAGATCATTCATTTCAAGCTGTTGACACGGTCGATAGTTTCGGCTGGCAATGGACCTGGAATAGTATGATGCGTAGCGAAGAGGACCTTAGAATGCGTGTTACTGGAAAGTTTAATGTGGAGCCTTCAGAGTTTGCGGGCAAAATTGCTATAGATGCCGGAGCGGGAGCAGGCGATCAATCTAAGTATATGGTGTCTCTCGGTGCTTCAGTAGTTTCTGTTGATCTTTCGTCTGCAATAGAGGTGGTAGCCAGGAAATTAAGAATGAACCGCAACTGGGTTGGTATTCAAGCGGATATTACTAAACTCCCTTTTGCTCCGGGCCAATTTGATATCGTATACTGTGAAGGGGTGATCCAGCATACTCAAGATTCCATAATGACTGTGAGGGAGCTTTGTCGTATACTTAAAAGTCAGGGAATTATACTTGCGGCTCATTATATAAGAGATGAAATTACCTCGGTTACCGGGAAAATTAAAGGAAAGTTATATACATCCTATTATGATTATATCCGGAGAAAGTTAAGTGGGATGGAGAGGTTCAAATTGCTTTTTATAACAGG
>JBDNGV010000605.1:0-3987 GCA_041689125.1 Daejeonella sp. | reverse complement strand
TTCATCCGGGCTGAATTTTCCGCTTTGTTTGAATCGGATAAAAGCAGATTTGTATTCCCTGACAATATTTTTTTGATAGCTTATGATATCACCGACACGTTTATAATTTTTGATTGCCGGGTTAACAGCCATCAATCCATCTATAAAGGCTTCATGTAAACTGAAGTTACCTTTTGAAATATCCTTGATGGTCGTATATCCTTTGCTAAGGATGTTATATCCTTTTTTCATGTCCGAAAGGATATTTTTAAGCTGATTAAGCTTTTCGTAATTCAGCAGCAATTGCTGTATTTCTGTAGACTGGGCCCTCGTAAGGGAGGCCGTTCCCATGAGCATTATTACTATCCAAAATATTTTCATGTCTGTTTTTAGTTAATTAGTCCATGTAGCTTTTTAGAAGCTTCGTTATTTCTTTGTTCTTGTTCTTTTTGTAGGCCCCGGATTTTGACACCATTTGAAAAGGATTGTATGAACTGATATTTATCCTTCATGCTTTCGTATACTTTATCTATGCGTTTAATCCGCTCATCGTCCTTCATTTCCAGTTCGCCGGAAGTCATGGCCAGGAGTAATTCTTCTATATCTTGCTCACATTCCTTCAATACTTTTAACTTAACCTGCCGGATATAGCTCCTGTCAGATGCCGACAATTCATCTCTAGTGCTAAGATTATGAAGTCCTTTTGAAATAGCCAACTGCCAGGCAATCACCTGAGCTATTTTACCATTTCTGGCAATCGCAGGATTAACCATTTTTAAAGACGTAAAATAGGATTGGTGTAAACTAAATTCGCCTTTCGAGATACTTTTGATGGAAGTAATACCCTTGTTAGCTATATCGTATCCCTTTTTCAAGTAACCAGCGTATAATTTCATGGCTGCAATTTGCTGAAGGAGGTATTTCTTTTGGGTTTCCGTCTGCTTAAAGACCTCATTCCATGTCTGTGCCCTGGTTACAGTAGTCATTACAGTGAGCAGTATGATTAATAAAGCTTTCATATCAATAGGCGGTTTGAAGGTCGTAGAGTTTTTGAACGTTCCGAATCTGTTGCTGACCTTTTGAACGCTGTACGCTCATCAGGATATTCTGATTATTGAATTGTTTTAAATCAGAATAATTTTGATCAATACGGTCAGCTGCTGAATTGATTAGTTCGAGCCGTTTAGCATCGCTCATCTGGGTTTTGAAGGAGTTAATGATTAATAAAATCTGATCGAGGTTTTTGGCGCTTTCATTCAATATTCCGCTATACACTTTGTACATATAGTCCAGTTCACGGGGCTGAAAATTTTTATCCTGCTTTGCAAGGCTCCATGCCTTTTTATATTCCTCTACCAGAAATACCTGCTTGGTTGTGGTTTCTTTAATCCTTTTATAGTAAGAAATTACAGATTTAACCTTCCATAGTTCTGAGTAATACTTGCTGTATAGTTCTTTTTGCTTTTCTGTCCAGTCTGATATTTCAGTTAGTTTTACTTTAGAAAGCTGATTTTCCATCACCTTCTGCGCATTTTGCAGCCAGATAGTTTCGTTCTGCATCCGCTGGATTTTCAGATCGACTGCCTTTATTACTTTCTTTACACCTGCTTTAATCACTTCTAGTACGGCAACTTGCGCGGTAGCGTGTTCAAACGGTAAGGATACCATCAGCACAATCAGACTGGTTGGCATTAAGATCATAAACTTTTTCATAAACACTTCTCTTTAAATGAATTACTAATTTATTTCTCGTTCTCTCTGGATAGTATGGCAATGCCCTTTTGTATGCTGCCATATTTTTTGGTGTATTGCTGAACTTTGAGCTTCTCGCTTTCTTCTGTGGTATAAGCCAGGTATTCTTCGGGGCTTACTTCTGTCCGGTAAACTTTGCTTAGCTGACCACCCAGGCTAATGAATACTTCTTTATATTTCAGATTGGGGTCATTTGCTTTGTTGACGGATAAGATTTGCACCTTTTCCTTTTCTGTTAATCCTAACAAGTCCTGAATAACATCGAACTTGTTTTGGTATTTTGATTGATCCAAGAGGATTTTGCAATCGGAGTTATTGATAATCGTTTCCTTAACAACGGGGGAACTAATGATGTCTTCAATTTCCTGCGTTACCACTACCGCTTCACCAAAAAACTTCCTGACCGTCTTGAAGAGGTATTTAATGTATTCTGCCATCCCTTCCTTGGCTATCGCTTTCCAGGCTTCCTCTATTAAAATCATTTTACGGACACCCTTCAGTTTCCGCATTTTGCTGATAAAAGTTTCCATGATAATGAGCGTAACCACGGGGAAAAGGATAGGATGATCTTTAATGTTATCCAGTTCAAAGACGATGAAGCGCTCGTTTAGCAATTCAAGATTTTCTGTAGCATTCAACAAATACCCAAATTCTCCGTCCTTATAAAATGGCTTTAAGACGTAAAGGAGGTTGTCCAGGTCAAAATGCTTTTCCTTGACATTATCCGCTTTGAGTTCTGCTGCAAATTCATTTTTCAGGTAATCATAAAACGTATTAAAGCAGGGGAACAAATCCGGGTTTTGCAAAAGCTTTTCGTAATATCCCTGAAGCGCATTGGATAAGGCCACGTACTCCGGCCTTTCTAAAACTTCATCCTGTTTTTTCCAAAGAGCCAGGATCAGGCTTTTCAAACTTTCCTTTTTCTCGGTATCCAGTAGGTCTCCTTTGCTTATATAAAAAGGATTGAAGCGGATAGGGTTAGTTTCATCATAGGTGAAATAATAACCGCCAACCAGTTCACATAAGCCTTTGTAACTGTGGCCAACATCTACCAGCAAAATATGGGTTCCCTGTTCGTAATAACTTCTGACCATGTGATTGGTAAAGAAGGACTTTCCAGAACCGGAAGGTCCAAGAATGAATTTATTACGGTTGGTACAGATCCCCAGCTTCATCGGTTCGTCTGAAATATCCACATGGACGGGCTTACCGGTTAACCGGTCGCCCAAACGAATTCCTATGGGGCTGATAGATGACTGGTAACTGGTTTCCAGATTCAGGAAACAGCAGGCCTGTTCTGCGAACGTATCGAAGGTATCGTTCATGGGGAAGTCCGCTTCATTTCCCGGTAATCCTGCCCACCATATTTGCGGTGCGCCATCTGTTTCCTGCTTCGGACTGGCATCCATTTGAGCCAATGCGGAAGATACCGATGTTTTCAATTCCTTTTTATGCTCCGGATTGTCTGTCCATGCAAGGATGTTGAAATGAGCTTTTACCGGTAAACGCTGCTGACTGATCGCTTCGTTTAAAAAATCATGGGTGGCATCCCGGCTGATTGCATTTTCACGAGAATAAGCGGAAAGCGATTGCAGACGAAGACGCTTGGATTCCAATTGCTTCAGGGTCTTTGCAGCATCATCGATAAAAATGTATTGATTAAAGATGTGGTTACAATTAAGCAATTGCCCCAAAGGGGAAGCAAAACCGGTGCTGCACTTGGTTCGATCGGTACTATATTTATCGTAATTAATCCGTGAGCCACATAAGGCTGGAAGGTGTTCTGTTTGCGAAAGACTATATAACTGGCAGTATTGGCTACCAATTTTTATTTCATCTTTCAAATGAATATCCCGGATGATTGGTCTTTCTGCTTCATCCAAAAGAAAACAGTAACGCTCCAGCAAACCTGTTTTTTGCTGAGTTCCAGCAAGGTGGTCTTCGGTGAGTCTTTTCAGTTTTACAAAACTGCTATCCTGCAATATCCTTTCAAACTGATTTGCTTTATCTGTAAAATCATCAATAAAACCTTGTTTTAAAACCTGTTGAGGAACAATTGATTTCCGGAAGAGGCCTGAAAAAGCCGAACTGGAAGTACGTCTTCCTTCCTGCTTTTTTGTTAAAAAGATATAACAGGAGTGTTTTAAGAATGGCCGTTCATTAAAAAACCGTTCACTGGCCCCTGATAAAAAGCTCGTTGCTGAATGGGCTGTTTGAGCTTTACTGTTAAAATCCGCCTGATATTTATCTTCGATG
>JBDNGV010000604.1:0-2487 GCA_041689125.1 Daejeonella sp. | reverse complement strand
TCTGAATGACTATACGATATAAATGCGTGCGCCATTATTGAATGCTATAAACAGGAAATAAACCGTTTTGCAATTAATTGATTTTCGACCGCGTAAAAGCTGATTCTGTCAATTTTTATCTTGCAGACACAAATTCGGCGAAGTAAGAATATGAGAAATTAGATCTGGGCAATATAGAAATATATGATTTTAATCAAAGATTTAAGTCAGACCAAAAATGGATTTCTTTTCTTTCAGATTTAGACACAACTAATATCCGCAGCCGATCGTTAAAGCGATACATTAGGTTGACAAATGACCCGGATTCGATAAAAGCCAGCAGAGCGATCTTCTCCTCGCACCAATAATATATTCAAAGGATTATGAAAAAGCATTCGCGCTTACAAGTCTGATATTTAAAAACAGGGGCTCATTTATATGGCTTTTCGAGAACAATTCAGGTAATCGGAAAATTATCTTTAGGCAGATATTTTTGCTGGTGGATTAGTGGGTTCTGGGAGATAAAATCCGGATCCATGTCTGGGGCTAAACGTTGTAGAGACCTCACACTTTTCCCAAATTATTTCGGTGCAACGGCCCGACGCAATTTTCCATATTGCGAGTATAATAATCCCATGGAATCACCGTCAATGGTTACTTTAAACACATAATCATAATGATCTTCACTCACTTCCGGTATCGGGCGTTTGATCCCGAACGCCTCCACAAGCTCCAGGATCGTATTCGAATGTCCGACGATCACAACGCCTCCGCTTTTATATTTGCGGAGCACCGACGATACGAGATCAGCTGGATCATTCGGATCATACGTTTGAACGATGAGACCGTGCCCGTAAGCTGTAGGTTGTGCGGTTTGCATACTGCGTCTGAACGGAGTAGCATACACGGCGAGTAGCCGGTTCGGTCTAAGCAGGCTCGCGAGATCCTTAGCTCGGTCCTGCCCATCAAGCGACAGCCCAGGGTCAGGATCAGAAGAGTTTTTAAGATCTTTCTCTGCATGACGCACAATCCACACCGTAGTCTGTGCGTGTGTATTGACGGTCATTAACGCCGCCATTACCAGCAGGCAGAATATATAAATTCGACGTTTTCTCATAAAATTGGAATTTGTGCCGGTAAACGAAGATAAGAATTCCGGCCCTAATAACCCGAAGGACTGGCAGTTAGTTACGGCAAAATAGGAATCCCCCTTTAGTAACCAAAGCATTTAGCAGAGCTACGTGTTTGATAAAATAGTCATTCACTCCGCAGAACTAGTGAATTTTGGTTGGGTGCAAAGCTCGCTAACTTCTTTAGATCATTGATAAAGCGGTTCGAGATATGCACCAACTGAAATAACCAATCTCAACATAATTTCGAACCTAACAAGCAAGCTTTATTTCATTGCGATCTTCAAACAGCAATCGTATATTAGTTATATTGTAAATTTCAGACAATTGAATATCAATATAATGAGCCCGTTTTCAAAGATCAGGCGAAAAGTTCTTTACCTGACCATTCTGGTTCTTTGCTGCGTAATACTTGGTATTTGGCTAGATTTTATGGAAGCCGACCTCCAGAATTCGAGATTCTATTTCTCTGAATCATTTTTGTTTAGCTCATTCTGGTGGCTTTTTTTGCCTCTTATATATGGGCAATTCGTTTTTGAAAGGGATTATAAAAGTAAGTCGAGCACGCTGTTACTTGTCTTAATTCCAGGGCTCGTACATCTGTTTTTTTTTCCGCTTCTGGTTTGGCTACTCTCATACAGTTTTTACGATCATACCTTCCCTTATTCCCAAACCTTCCAATTCGGTTTAACAGCACATCTGTTTACGATATTGATTGTATATACGCTCCCCTTGGTATTATTTCGAACGATTAGAAGTAAGGAAGTACAAAAGGGACAAGTGCCGGCAAGAACCAATATGGCTGTAGCCTTATCTTCTGTTCTGGTGAATGAAGGCAATAGGCACCTCAGTATTGAAACCAAAGACATTTTGTACATTTCGGCCAATCCTCCTTATGTTACCATTAGCCATACTCATAAAGATTACCTCTGCAATGAAAGCTTAAAATCCATCTCAGCCAAACTTGTAGGCGGGAATTTTATTCAGATCCATAAATCAGTAATCGTGAACATATCTCAGGTACGCTCATATAGATCAAGGTTGAATGGCGATTATGATCTGACAATGAACACCGGAACAGAACTGCGGCTAAGCCGTACCTTTGCGAAAGCTTTTAAGGCCTGGTTTAAGGAAGGTCATCGGGATAGCGTATAATCCCATCGGCTTGTGGTATTTCATTTGCAAAAGTAGACCTCAGTGTTAATTTTTGAAAAAAAAGCAACATGAATATCCTGAGTAAATTTTCACTTATCTTATTATTAACACCAACAATTCTTAGCTGCAAGGGCCAGAAACCTATTGAGCAGAGCAATAAGAATTCAATTTCTAATAAACAAAAAGTAGTTGGCGGAGGCTGTGATGGTTGCGAGCTCATGTA
>JBDNGV010000603.1:0-3187 GCA_041689125.1 Daejeonella sp. | reverse complement strand
ATCAGGAACACCGGTATTCAGGCGCAGAATGAGTATGAAGATCCCGGAAAACCATTATTGAACGGCAGTCAGTTCGGAACAGTAGCTACATTGCCTGCTTCTTGGAAAGCATGGGCTAAAGGTTGGAAATATTATAAGGTTGTTGGTATTGAAGAAAAATCAGGTATTCAAAGAACTGCTGAACCGGTAGAAGTTTTATTGGGTTTTCGCTCAGACCAGGTTCAATCTTTAGCTCGTGAAATTCGTGTAGCAGAAGTGAATAATGGGGCGCTTAGGGAAGTTACTTCTCAGGTTTTTGGAGTAGTACGCAGAGGATCAGAAAGATTGTGCAAAGTGATGTTTTTGGCAGATAATAAGGGCAATGAAAAGCGTCAATACCTCATTTTCTATGGGAATCCGGATGCGTCACTCCCTGAATATTTGACGGATGTTGAGGTAAGAGGTGAAGGCTATGATTTGGAGATCGAAAATCAGTACTTTATTGCTTATCTCTCTAAACAAACCGGTCAACTGGAGCGAATGTTAATTAAGCGGGAACATGGGGTTGAACTCTATGCCGGTGGTCCAGGGCATGGTGAAACACCTTGCATTGACTGGGCGCACGATTACGTTGCAGAAGATAATTTCATGAAAGTTAGAATTCAATATTGGGGCGAATGTCCTGATTATGAAATTGTTCGAGGACCGATTTGTACCATTGTTCGCCGTTGGGGCTTTCCACATTCCGCGCTTCATCCCATCTATAATCCATCCCGCCTAAATATTGATATAGAGTACCGCTTTTATTCGGGTTTACCTTATTTCCACAAATTTGGTAAGATGAAGGCTATTAAGCAGTTTGTTGCTACAGCTTTGAGAGATGATGAGTGGGTGTTTACCGGACAACCTTTTACGGGTAGTTTATGGATTGGCGCAGATGAAAAACTGAAATTCGGTGAAATAGATAAAGCCAATGAAAACAGTGTTAAAGCATTTGGATATTATAACAAAGACTCTAAAGACTCTTTTATGGGACTTTATTTAGAACATTCTGCTGAACTAATACCAAATTTCCTTGATTCGGGTCATTCATTGCTTTATTATAATTGGCATGGAACCACATGGTCGCGTTATCCACTCGTACGTAATCAATTGGTTCCCGAGGGCGCTGTCCTTCATCAAAAGAATGCATACGTCACCATAGCCTTTACAGAAAAGGAAGGACCCGGTAAAATCGAAGCTTTAAGAAAGGAATTATTAAGTCCGATGGATAGTTTTACAACAACATTAGCTTCTAATATGGCAAAGGAAAGTCAGGGTGCACTAGCCAATGCTGGAGAAGCTCAGGATAGTCCGATTTCAAAAGCGGTTTTATGGGAAGCTTTGAAAAGCTGTATTGATCAGCAAATGTATATCTCTAATGTAAACCTGGTAGAGTTAGGTTATATCTATAATTTAACTGTAGAGGATGGAGTGGTCAAGGTATTAATGACCATGCCACATAGGGGCAGACCATTGTCTAGTTTCTTTATATGGGGATCTAGCGTGGTCCACCGTACGGTATCCAAAACTATAACCGGAGCTCTTTCCGAAGTACCTGGGGTACGTAAAGTGTTGGTAGAACAAACTTGGTATCCTGCTTGGAACTCCAATTTAATGACCGATGAGTGTCGTGCTAAATTGGGAATATAATTGATTCTAGAGAACCATTCTTAATCTGGTTCTTTTTAAAAATGGCGCAAAAAATAGCATAATGAAGAAATCTAATTTATCTAATACTAGTTTAAATCTGTCTGCAGATAATTTTATTGAAAAACAATCGGACAAAATAGTATCTAAAGAAACTTGTATAACAGAGTCTAAATCTCAATTTCCAGACTCAATAAAGCGGCGCAAGTTTCTTGGCATGAGTTTATTAGGATTTGCCGGATTGACACTTCCATTGACTTCCAAAGCTGAGGGGCAAAATGCGATTGAGAACTTTGTAAAAGAAACTATTAGTGGTGTTGAAAATGTGTCAAGTCAATCCGATAGTTTTGAAGATAAGATGAAAATGCTTCAGAAAGCCTGGGAAAAGAAGGATTATCGTCTGGCGCGGGCACTGACTAATTCGCTTCGCATTTCAGAACTTCAGGCTCAGGCTGATCATGAAGATTTTGGCACCCCTTTAATTGCAGCAAGCCAATTTGGTACTGTTTCTTCCCTTCCGGCTGCCTGGAAAAACTGGGCAAAAGGCTGGACGTATTATAAAGTGGTGAATTTGGAAGAGAAAGTAGGTATTCAGCGCAAAGCGGAACCTGTGGAGGTTTTGCTAAGTTTTCAGGCAATCCAAACTAATTCCCTTGCTCGTGAGATCCGGGTTGCAGAAATAAAGGATGGAATACTCACAGAAGTGATTTCGCAGGTCTTTTCAGAAGTTAGACGAGGAGCTGAAAAGATTTGTAAACTTCTGTTTCTTGCAGATAATCAAGGCAAGGAGAAGCGGAACTACCTCATATTTTATGGCAATCCGGATGCAGAATTGCCAAATTATCAATCGGATCTAAAGGTTACAGGAGAAGGTTACGGATTGGATATTGAGAATGAATATTTTACCGCTTATCTTTCAAAGCAAACCGGTCAGCTGGCAAGGCTGATACTGAAACGTGAACATGGCCTTGAGATCTACTCTGGCGGACAGGGACACGGAGAACCTGCCGGTATTGATTGGGCACATGATTATGTATCTGAAGAAAATTTTCAAAAGTTGAGGATATCATTATGGGAGGAGTGTCCTGACTATGAAGTGATCAGAGGCCCAATCTGTACAATCATTCGTCGATGGGGTTTACCTTATTCTCCGGTACATCCTATTTTCTCTCCAGCCAGAATGAACATGGATATCGAGTATCGTTTTTATGCCGGATTGCCCTATTTTCACAAATTTGGACATATGTCTGCGCTCAAGACATTTGATATGGTTTATATACGTGATGATGAATGGGTTATTACCGGACAGTCATTTACCGATATAATATGGGTTAATGCTCAGGGTAAAGTGCAAATTGGAGAGGTACCTGAAGAATCAGCTGATAAATTATGGGGAGTTGGCTTCTTTAATAAAGATACCAGAGATTCATTCATCGGTCTCTATCTTGATCACCATACTGATGGATTTCAAGAACCAAGTCATAACGGTTCGCCGATCTTTTATTACAAATGGCATGGT
>JBDNGV010000602.1:0-1315 GCA_041689125.1 Daejeonella sp. | reverse complement strand
CGACCCCGATTTCTATGATCTATGCAACTAATCTTTGATAATTTTTTTCATATGGCCGGTTGTTGTTCACACAAGCAAAAATCCGGTGAATTAATTTGTTTCGAACTGCATTCAGGGTGCTCATTTTATTTTTAGTTTCCTGAATCACTTTACGCTCATAATATGCCCGCATATCATCATTATACCGAATGGCTGATAAAGCTGCCAAGTGTAATAAGGTTTTCATCTTTTTATTTGCCAGGTGTGATACCCGAGGTCTTGATTTAAAAAGACCGGATTCTTTTGTAAAAGGAACCACTCCGGCATAACAGGCAAACTTTTCCGGCTTATTAATATTCTTAAATTCATTTGTGGTGATAATAATCTGGGTAGCTGTAGCTTTTCCAATCCCGCCTACTGAGGTGATCAGGTTAAATAATCTGCTTAATTCCGAATCTAATGCAATGATTTTCTGGATGGCTTTATCTACTTTGACCAGATCGGCTTTAATAGCCTTAAGGGTGCTTTGGCATACCATGGAATTTTCTTTAGTTACGGCGGCGGGGATAAACTCCTTGGATTCCTTAATGGGAACGTTTAATACCTTCTGCACTTCAATTAATCTGGAACGGGTAGCTGATAATTGAGCAAGGCGTATAATTACTTCTCGCTTGGGCTGCCATAAACGCAATTGGTCACGGTTTTTATAGGCGTATTCGGCAATACGAATAGCATCTATTTTATCATTTTTACCTCTAATATTTCCCAGTGAATTGCGGATATGCAAAGCCGCTTCTAGGCAAACCGAAAACTGCTTCTTAAATAGAATACTCAGTAGATGATTACTGTATATCCCGGTATGTTCCATGCAGAATATAGCCTGCCTGATGGAAAATTCAGGGAGTTGGACCAATTCTTTTAACAAGGAGATAATAGCAGAGGGACTATTACTGATCCTTTTGTGAAACAAAAAGTTTTTTTTCTTCATGACTGCAAAATCCAGATCATTTTTAGAAACGTCAATACCAATAAAATAAGTGAATTCCATAACTTTGTTATTAATGTTAATATTAGAAGTTAACAGTTTAAACACAATCAATTCCTTGATAATGAGCCTTCGAGCTCTAATTTCTATTTGATGCCTGTTTAAACAGCTGACAGAGGCCTTGAATCGGGGTATAAGCCTAAAAACTTTACAGGTGTCCTAAGTCGCCTCTGTCAGTGTTAACTTTTACACATAAATTTCAGTTATTAACAAAAGAAAAAGAAGCAAAAAGAAAATTCTATAATAACAATAAAGTCTCTTTATTAGAGATTGCTAATCTAAAGGAAGGTG
>JBDNGV010000601.1:0-3020 GCA_041689125.1 Daejeonella sp. | reverse complement strand
CTTTTCAGTTTATTATGCGTGCATAGTAGTATTTGATCAAGCTTTTTAATATATATGTGTATAAAAGAAGTAATTCTTTAATAAATTCGATTTCTTACATAAAATTTATTTGCTAAATCCATTATTAACGAGGTTTTGGCATCTCAGAAGGTGTTTATTGTAAATTACCAAAGCCAAATTCGGGTATATTACGTATATTTGAATAATTTAGAAATTTATATGAATATTAATATAGGATCCCGCAGAGAAGTATTGGTGCACATTGAAAAGTATATGCTTGAAAAGATGCATGAATACCTCAAGCCTATCGATACAAACTGGCAGCCATCCGACTTTCTTCCCGATTCAACACGTGATACATTCTATTCAGAAATTAAAGAATTGAAGGAAAATGCGAAATCACTTTCTTATGATCTGGTAGCAGTTCTGATTGGTGACACTATCACCGAAGAAGCGCTCCCGACCTATGAATCCTGGTTGACTATGGTCGATGGGATCTCCAAAGATGAACAAAATGGTTGGATGAAATGGGTGAGACTGTGGACAGCAGAAGAAAACCGCCACGGTGATCTGCTGAACAAATACCTGTATCTTTCTGGTCGTGTGGATATGCGCCAGATGGAGATCTCAACACAATATCTGATTGCTGATGGATTTGATATCGGTACTGGTCATGATCCTTATCGTAATTTTATTTATACCAGTTTCCAAGAACTTGCCACAAATATTTCACATAGGAGAGTCGCCTCTTTGGCTAAGGCTGATGGCGATACACTATTGTCAAAAATGTGTGGTGTAATTGCTTCTGATGAGGCAAGACATGCAAAAGCATACAAAGATTTTATGCTGCGTATTTTTGAAGTAGATCCAAGCGAGGCAATGATTGCTTTTGAAGATATGATGCGTAATAAAATTGTAATGCCTGCTCATTTTCTTCGCGAAGTTGGTTTACAAATGGGTCAGACTTTTGGACATTTTACGGATGCTGCACAGCGTCTCGGTGTATATACTGCAGTTGATTACGTACAGATCATGAAACAACTGATTGATGAATGGCATATTGAAAAAGTACAAGATCTGAATGAAGCCGGTGAAAAAGCTCGTGATTATATCATGAATTTGCCGGACCGTCTGTTAAGAGTTGCCGAAAGAATGAAGAATCCATCTTTAGAGTATAAATTCAGCTGGATAGCAGGATAATTCTTATAGCTATATAAATTAAAAGCCCGACCCATATTTAAGTGGGCGGGCTTTATTATTTTTGAGAATATTTTACTCTTACTTCTTAACTAATTGCATTTTTTCAGGATTCCACAAAATAGCAGTATCGTTATTATAGCTGTCATTACATAACAATGCCGGAGCTGCAGCTCGATATCCGAAAATGGCATCTTCAGCAACCTTCCCATTATTTTTAATGGCATTAAAGAAATTTACAAAATGGTCATATGGGCCACCCATATATCCTTTTTCTGCTGCAAATGTATATTCTTCCTGAGGAAGAATCCTTTTACGGTCACTTAAAGGAGTGCCTGCATTTTTCATTCTTTCTATATAATAAGGGTCATCCGATGAGAAGTTTTTATTTCTTCTCAGTGTAACACTGTCCCAGCCAATATCCATTGCTCCTTCACTTCCCACCAGTTTTAAAATGGTATTTCCGCTTGTACCATCAGCAAAATTACACCTTAAAGAAAGATTAAATGCGGGGTGTGCCATAGCCTGATCCGGATAGTCGAATATGCCAAGAAGTACATCAGGAACCTCCCTTCCGTCTTTCCAGTATCTTAATCCGCCTGATGAATAGATCTTATTTGGCCCGTAGGAATCTGTAATGAAATGTAGGCTGGAGAAGAGATGAACAAACAGATCACCTGACATTCCTGTTCCGTAATCACGGTAGTTTCTCCATCTGAAGAAACGCATGGCATCAAATGAACGTTTGGTGGTATTACTTACAAAAGTGTCCCAATCTACTGTGGCTGCTGAAGCATCAGTAGGTATAGGGTATTGCCAAGCACCTCCCGGTGAATGACGTGCCCAGAAGCCTTCTGCAAAGTTAAGTTGACCAATTGCCCCATCTTTCAATAGTTCTTTTGCTTTTTCATTTCCTAATGAAGATACTCCCTGACTACCGACCTGAAATACTTTTCCGGTCTCTTTTTGTGCTTTAATCACTGCAGGGCCTTCAGTAATATCATGTACCATTGGTTTCTCGCAGTAAACGTGTTTACCTGCTCTCATCGCATCGATTGATATTTGCTGGTGCCAGTGATCTGGAGTAGCCACAATAACAGCATCAATATCTGATCGGTTTAATATTTCCTTATATGATTTTGTTATGAAAATATCCTGTCCCCAGCGATTTTTGGCATCGTTCAAACGCCCATCATACAGATCGCAGACGCCAATCAGTTTGACTCCCGGAACCTTAAGTGCGGTAATCGTATCCCCGGTACCCATGCCACCCGCTCCAATCAGTGCAATATTGATATTGTCATTAGCGCCGATGTATTGTCTTTTATGGATTGTAAAATTTGTTATATCACTTTCCTGAGCTGCAGCAAGCACATTACTCCCCACTGCAACAGCCGCTGTAGATGCCGCTAGTTTTTTAATAAAGCCTCTGCGGGAAGATTCCTGATTATTCTCCATTCTTATATTTTTTGATCTTTGTTATATTGAATGAGCCCACTAAAAGCAGGCTCATTTATTTATAGATTTGAATTAAATCAATCGTATTGAATTTCTATTCCAGCACTTTAATTTTTATTCTCTTCCATCTAACTTTGATATCACCACCTGAATGAATTTGAAGTGCAATAAAACCTTTTCCTGCTCCAAACTTTTCATCTTTCAGATATGATATTTGTTTACCGTTTAACCAAGTGGTAATTTCATCGTTTATGACCTGAATTTTTCCTCTGTTCCATCCATCAGGGCTAAGGCCTGATTCTTCTTCTTTGGTAGGTTTTGTTAACCACCCTCTACCATAGGATTCGTAAATACCACCCGTTCCG
>JBDNGV010000600.1:0-1605 GCA_041689125.1 Daejeonella sp. | reverse complement strand
TGTAACTGTTCAGGTAGGTACTAATTATCAAAATTAAAAAAATCAGAGGGTTATCAACAATTTATAGCTTGATTTTTAAAAATCAGCTCTTAATTAACAAATGGTTGATAAAACCACAGGGGATGTGTATATCCATTTGGCTGTAAAAAGAGGATATAAGGATAATTATAGAGAATTTTACTAAAGCGTAAAACGAACTGTATTGTCAAAAAATAGCGACCTGCTCCAATCTATTATTGCCCATTCTGAAAAACAGCAGGAGCAAATATCGGCCTTACTGGAGCAGGTAGAAGTAATTCCTGTGTTACTTAAACGAATTGAAAATCTAGAACAGGAATTGGCTATTTATAAAAACAAAAAGAACAGTGGCAACTCCCATATTCCTCCCTCTAGCAGTCTGAACACTCCGAAAAGGAACCAAAGTTTGCGGGAAAAAAGCGGAAAGAAGGCAGGTGGGCAGCCCGGTCATGAAGGATCATCACTGTCCTTTTCATCCCTGCCAGATAAAATCGTCACTCATGTTCCCCAATATTGCTGCTATTGTGGGGACGATTTACAGGATGTTTCTTCAGTTCCACTGAACCAGCGCCAGGTAATCGATATTCCGGTTCCTGCTGTTAGTTGTACCGAGCATCAGACCTTTGCAAAAACCTGTCCTTGCGGGATGATTAATAAAGGTGAATTTCCGGAAGGGGTAACTTCCAACGTGCAGTATGGAAGCAGAATAGAGGCCTTGACTGCTTATTTGAATGTTCGTCAATACATGCCTTACGGCAGAATACAAGAGTTTTTCGGCCAGATAATGGGTCTGAAAATTAGTCAGGGTGGCATTGTAGGATTAATGGATCGTTTTACTGAAAAGTCCTTGCCCATGTATCAGGAAATTAAAAACCGTATACAGCAGGCTACTGTTGTAGGAACCGATGAAACCGGAGCCAAAGTAAACGGGAAAAAACACTGGTTTTGGACTTGGCAAAACCAGTCCTTAACCTTTATTGTACAATCTTCCAGCAGGGGCTATCAGACTATTCAGAATACTTTTCCCTTAGGCCTGCCTAATTCGGTACTTATACATGACCGTTGGGCGACCCATTTCCAATGTCCGGCCCAAGACCGGCAGATATGTCTGGCACATTTGCTTCGTGATTTAAATTATATTCATCAGGTACATAAAAGTAAATGGGCGCTTTCTTTCAAACAGCTAATAAAAAATGCGATGACCCTGGATAATGAACCAGCATACAATGGCCTACACCATAGCTTTGCCAGAAACAAGCTAGAAGGCTGGTTGGCGGATCTATTATCACAGCAACTTCCTGTTAAACACAAACTAGCTATCACACTGCAAAAAAAATTGCGGAAAATCAGCCAAAATATACTTTGCTTTTTACACTATAACAGCATACCCTGTGATAACAACGGCTCAGAGCGAGCCATAAGGAATATTAAAGTCAAACAAAAAATATCTGGTGGATTCAGGTCTACTCAAGGTGCAGACGGTTTTGCTGTAATACGATCAGTAATTGATACAGTCATAAAATCTGAACAAAATGTCTTTTATGCACTTTCTTTAATCGCTAACTTAGGGGCTCCTGAATAGTTACA
>JBDNGV010000599.1:0-10357 GCA_041689125.1 Daejeonella sp. | reverse complement strand
CCGGTTACGTTTACACCGGCAATCTTACCAGCAAAAGCGTTTGCCACGTTGTTTTCTCTTGCCTGTGTAAACTCTTCGCCTTTCACTTCAGTTACTGAATAGGCAAGAGCCTTTTTCTCTCTTGAAATACCTAATGCAGTAACCACTACCTCTGTAAGTGCAGTATTGGCGGCTACCAGTTTAATATTTAAGGTAGTTCTGTCTCCTACTGCTACTTCCTGTGTTTGGTAACCGATATAGGTAAGAACGAGTATGCTATTATTATCAGGTACACTAATAGTAAAACGCCCGTCCACATCTGTAGTTGCACCAACTGTAGTGCCTTTAATTTTGATACTTACACCTGGCAAAGTTTCACCCTTAGCATCGCTTATTTGACCTTTAACTACAATGTCCTTCTCTTCCAATAAGTTTTCGATACCGACCAGGTTGCTTTGAGGAGTCATGACTATAGCAGCTCTTTTTAATACTAGGATGGTTTTATTCTTAATGCTGAATTCTAAAGGCTGATCTTTAAATATAGCGACCAGAACATCCGAAATATCCTCATTAACAGCATTAATTGTTACTGGCTTTGCTAAACTAATCAGTTCTTTCTGAAAGAAAAATCCATAACCCGTCTGCTTCTTAATTGTTGAGAATACCTTTTCAATCGGAACATTTACGCCACTATAAGTAACCTTTTGGGAGTACCCTTCTGCGCGAACATTTAAGATTATGACTAATAATAAAATAAATGTCAGTTTCATTACAAGGAGAATTGAATTAAATGAAATCAACTGGCTTATCCGATAATTAAAGAATCGAAATCTGCCTGCAATTGTCGGCTTAATGTCTAAAGTCGCGACACGTCCCAGAGAACCCTCTGTTTTAGTAAATAAATTCATAAGTTTGTTTGTTTGGTGATCAATAATCTATCTCAATATTTTTATTAGAAGGCCAGACCTTAGCCAGGAGCGCGTCAACGCTTCTGGTTTTTTTCTGCCTTCTACTGATTAAGTTTAAGGCATAACGACAACCTCCTTCCCTTCAAGTCTAAAGTGTATATTGCTTTTCTGAAGTATTTCCAACACCTCTAACAGTGTTAGATTGGTAGCAATAGCACCCTCAAAATGATTTTCAGGCAATACTGCTTCGTATCTGGCAGTAATTCCGTACCACCTGCCCAACTGACGCATTACTGTTTCAATACTGGCATTTTCAAAATAGAAGTAACCATCTTTCCACGCAACTTCAGCCTGGGTGTCTTTTATTTGTATCCTGATATCTCGGTCAACCTTTGATTGCTCACCGGGTTTAAGTATTTGAGATTTTTTTGTATTTAATTCTATTACTCTCACTGCTCCTTCAATTAGAGTAGTCGTAATAGCAGGCTCATCAGAATAGGCATTTATATTAAAATGGGTTCCAAGAACTTCAACTGTCTGATTTCCGGATCGAACCGAGAATTTTTTATCTGCATTCTTGGAAACCTCAAAATAGGCCTCTCCCTTTAATTCAACCTCACGTGTATCTCCGGAAAAAAACACCGGAAATCGTAAAGAAGAGGCAGAGTTCAACCATACTTTACTCCCATCTGCTAGATTCAATTGGAATTTTCCACCAACTGGTGTCTGAATGGTATTGTAAACGGTTTGTATTTCGCTTCCTTTAGTTGATGATTGCTCATTTGATAGGTTACTTAGCGAATACACGATAATTCCTTTCGAATTCTTATGAATCTTAATTCCTCCCTGATTAATCACAACTTCATTTTGGGAATCATCCAGTACAATCTTCTTTCCATCAGAAAGCGTAAGAATCGCTTTAGAACCCCCAGGCTGAATATCCTCTACTTTTTGCTTTATAGCTACCTTTACAGCAAGCGGTGTGGTTTCAATCTGATCTTTCTTAAGATAGAAATACAAGCCACTGACCATAAACATGAGAACAATGGAAGCTGCCGCTAATGAATAAAATCTATGATGAAACGGCTTTTGCTTTTCAGCTAATTCAGGAACATCAATTTTAGAAAAAATAAATGATTTTAGATTTTCTTCATCTTCCAGAGCATCAAAATTCCACTCTGAATCCGTATTCATCTTATTTCGATACCACTGAAACAGCTTTTCAGTCTCTTTGGGAGAAGCGGTATTATGAAGATATTTTTCAACTAATTTTTGGACTTCTTCTTGTTGCATAGATCACCGATTTAGGCTCATATACTATATAGTGCCATAAGTCTCTAAGCACCCTTGTAAAAAATGAAAAAAGATTTTTAGAAAATTAAATTGAACCTAACACAGGAACAGGTTCATTGCATTCTTGAGGTTTAAGCGAATGATTTTCAATCCTTTAGTGAGATATCCTTCTACTGTTTTCTTGGAAATACCAAGTTCCATTGAAATTTCAGTGGTAGAAAGTCCGTAATTGCGGCTATAGTTAAATACCATTCTGCAATTCTCGGGAAGTTGTTCAACTACCTTATTGATATACTCCTGAATAAATCTGGTATCAATTTGTTCTTCAGTAAGTGTGGATAATTCATCCACAACATTCTGAGATTCAATTTCCAGCCGCCTCTTCTTCTTGTATATAAGCTTAAAAACCGAAAATCTAACTGCGGAAGCGAGGTAAGTATTCAGATATTCGATATCCAATTCTGCTTGTCTGGCCCATAATTTTGAAAATATCTCCTGAACAATATCCTGTGATACCGATTTATCCCTACTAAAAGTGTAAGCAATCGCAAGCATATGTTTCCAGTATCTATTGTAAATCTCTGTAAACGCTTCCTGACTACCTTCTTTTAAATATTCGAGTAATTCCTTATCAGATGAAGATGTATAGTTCAAGCTATTAAAAATTATCCAAGTCCAATATAGGAATAATTCAATAACATACTTAGATCAAAAAATTTCCACCCTGAGGCCTTCCTCTCGGAAAAACAACAGGTGCTTTTAATATTTTAGATTTACTTCTTTTAGCATTAAACTTAGCCGATAGAAATTCATGCATATCAATGTCACCGGAAACTGTTTCTCCACTAACAATTCCTCTGAAAGTGGTTTGAATCCTATCGCCGGGAACCACCCAGGTACTTTGCATCTTGATCTCATTTCCTTCAATTATGCCATTTATCTCACGCTCCGAAAATTCAGATTTATGCACCCCTGAAAAATAATTCCCATCCTGTTGGTCGATGAACAGGTGTTGCTTTTCGATACTGTTATAATACTGTACTTCCAGAACCCAGCGTCCAATCATATTGGCTGAAGGAGCTTTCATGGCAACAGCAGGTTTCGGACCTCTTTTCCTGCCAATTACATCCTTTATTCTTGAAGCGGCTAGCTTATCATCTCCGGGTACCATCATGTATCCTACCAAGCTAATCCCGGTCGTTATTGTTTCATCCTTATATATCGCTACACCAACTCTAGGAAAGGTATTTCCCAATTCTTCAGAAACCTCCTGTCCGGTAACATGAAGTTCATCCGGATTCCAGGTTATAAATAAATAAGGTGTTACATGATGAATTAATTTAGGATCGGGCATCCTAATCCTATAACTAACTCCTTTAACTGTTGCAGCCTGTTTTCCAATGTTTTCCAACCAGTTTACCCAGTTTTGCATTTCATTTTTATGATCCATCTCAACCCAGGTTTCCACGGCTGCAAGCATCCCAATATGTTCTTCGCGAGCCACTTTATTATCACGACCCGGTCCATGGTGCGGGGCTGCAGCCTGCCAGGTCGACATCAGCAGATCTTTTCTTCCTAATAAAAGTCCGCAACTACCCGGAGCCTTAAGACCCTTTCCACCACTGAAGGCTACCACATCTGCTCCTCTCGATAAATGTGCATTCGGAAATGTCAGAATGTGTGCCGCAGCATCTACAAATACCGGAACATTCAATGGTTTTGCGATTTTTGAAATAATCTCTAGTGGTAAAAAGGATTCCTTCTCAGCATCAATATAAATCATTGCGGTCTTTGGACCGATTTTTTTCCTGAGATCCTCTTCGTTATCTACGGTGATAATGGAAGCTCCAGTGCTTCTGATAGCCTGATCATATACGGTACGGGAAGCCCTTGGGACAATCACTTCTGTTTTTTCGAATCCTGTCAGATCAGGTATCCGGACAAGTTTTTCGGGATTACCACCTGATATACATGCAAGAGTACAAAGCTTAATACCGGCAGCTGCACCTGAGGTTACTAGTCCCCACTCAGCACCTGTCAGTTCGGCAAGTCGCTTACCTACACCTTCTACTAATTCATCCATTTGCACATTCAGTGTAGAAACTGCCTCCATCGCTAATCTCACTTCTGGTCTAGCTACAGAACCACCCATGATGGTATTCGTTCCTTTGCAATTGATAAAAGGTTCAACCCCAATAGATTTTAGAATTTTGTGTCCTCTTTCGGCCAGTTCCGTATCCGGAGTTTTCGATACTTCGGATAAAAAAGCAAATCCATTTTCACTCTGAGATGCCTTGCTCTCCAATCCTGTTGCATTTGCAGCAAAAGGGAGCAGGGTCAGACCTTTAATTATATCTCTGCGTTTCATAATTATGAGAATTCTTGTCTAAGTAAATTTTGAGGGGTAATAAATATTTTAACATGAATACTATTTTGATTCCAGCTTTGTGGCTCCACGCCCGTTTAAATCCCACTCAATTTTTCCTGCCCGTATGGTAAGTTCTGTTTCCAGCTTTTGAGTACCTTTCAAAACGAAACCATGTGAATCTATATATCCAAAATCTCCATTTTTAAGGTTTAAAACAGCAATATCTGCCTCCGATCCTATACTTAGATGCCCGAGTTCAGTTCTTTGTATATATTGTGCAGGACTCCAAGTAGACTTTAAGATAACATCGTAAAGTGACATACCCATATTCAGGAATTTAGACATGATATTGTTCATATCTTTCATACCTGCATTCATATTTCCAATATGTAGATCAGAACTAATTGAATTTGGATAAAGTCCCTGCTTAAGAGAAGGCATTGCCTGTGAAAACACAAAGCCATTCCCTCCATGGCCTACATCAAATATCACTCCTCTGTTCTGTGCATTGAATACGTATTGATTAACTTTTCCATTTTGATCAACCAAAGCCTCCTTATAGAAAGGTGCTGTTGGAGAGCGTTTACCAGCATGGTACATATGGGTTAAAATATCGCCGGGTCTGAGGTGCTTCATCAGAAGATTCTCAAGTAAATTTGATGAAGGTAATCCCCTCCAATCAACCATTACAGGTCTGTTAGAAAGCTTACCCGCCATAACTGCACTATCTACCGGGATAGACTGTAGTCCATTGTAATGAGCTACTTTAAAACCTACAATATCATCTTTATAATATTCAGCGAATAGAGCTGCCATTCTGGGGCTCATGTCGGTTGAATCCTGCTCATTAGCACCCATTCCATCACCCACTATATTTAAAAAGGCCAGAACTCGGGTTTTAGACTGATCTATTATATTCTTTTTAAACAAAGGAAATGACCTCCAGCCCGCACTTCCAGCATCTACCACGGTAGTAACACCTGCCCTTAATGTAAAACCATCCGGAGGAAGCGAGTTCGGTCCATCCATATAATGCTGTTCCTTATTGGTTCCTGCAAAAACATGAACATGAATATCAATCAGGCCTGGGGTAACATATAAACCTTTAACATCAATCACCTTTTTTGCAAAAGATGAAGAAATATCTTTAGCGATCAAAGCAATTTTACCCTGATTAATGGCAATATCCATTTTTTCATTGACCTTATTCTTCGGATCGATAATATGGCCACCCTTGAGTAAAAGTTCATAATTTTGGGCCTGAAGAATTGTGCTTATACTCAATAAAATTCCTGTCAGAAATGAGCTGGAACAGACAACAACTTTTAAATTCATAGTTTGATTTTATAATGTTAAGGTAATTATTTTATGATTTAATTTTGGACATGATCATTTGGACTGAATCATAATAATCATGTCCAAAAAAATCAGATATATGCAATGGCATCTATTTCAACAATGGTATCTCCGGGAATACCACCTTTAGCAACAGCCACGGTTGTACGAGCCGGTGGTTTACTTCCAAAACGTCCTTTGTATACCTCATTCATTCCTTGATAATCTGCAAAATCATTCAGATAAACATTAACTTTTAATACTTTTTCCATCGATGACCCAGCCTTAATGAGTTCATCTTCAATTCGCTTCAATACAATCTCCGTATGGTTTTTGATCTCAAACGGAGCAGTATGTGCTCCTTTACCCGAAACATAAACCATGTTGCCATGTTTAGTATAGCTGGAAAACAATGGCACATCCTGAAAATCTGTTATTTTTCCAACTTCCTTTTCCGGAGAAGTTAATGTAGAACTAGCATTTGCCGCCATACCAAATCCGGTAACACCAACAATTGAAGCAAATAATTTCTTTAATACTGATCTTCTTTCTGTTTTCATTTTATTTTTTTTAGTGAATGATTAATAATTATTTCTTTAAATTTTATCTTTTACGAAATCAAATTATTTAGAAATATTGACTAAACTAATATAAAGTTTTCTTTAGATTCTCATGCACCCGAAAATTGAAACAAACTGATTATCAATTAAGTTCCTTAGCAAAAACTACCTTGACCTTTAATTCAAAGAGCCTTTATCAATGAGCCGAACAATACCCTGATAAAATGCACTATCAAGCATTAACTTGACTGTGGCCGGTGTTTTGGATAGTCAATATGCTTTTTATTCTGAGGGTATTTATGCTTTTTCGCAGTGAACTTTGCAGTATTAAACTCATGAAAATCCATTTCTCCTGTCAAAATGCCGCCATCAATATTGCCTAGCATGGTAGTCAGAATTCTATCTCCCGGCACATTGTGATTACATAAAATTTTTACCTCATTTCCATCAATACTTCCGGAGAACGGACGGCTTGAAAGGTCTGTTTTAAATACGCCTGTAATCCAGTTTCCATCTTGATTGTCAATGAATAAATGCTGTATAACTTTGCTACTGAAGTATTCAACCTCCAAATCCCAGTGCCCAACCATGTTCATTGCCGGATTTTTCATTGCCGGAATCACTTTGGGCTGTCTTTTTCTGGAAAGTACTTCATGAATACGATTTGCTGCCACCTTATCATTACCCGGAATCATCATATATCCAACAAGTGTAATTCCGGTTAATCCGGCTTCATCTCTTCCAGCCTGAACAGCAATTCGCGGGGCAATTGTTCCAAGTTCTTCTGCAATTTCCTCGCCTGTAATGTGAAGCTGCTCAGGATTCCATCTGATGTGCAGGTAGGGCGTAACATGGTGAATTAATTCTGGATCAGGCCTGGTGATGCTTGTTTTTATCCCATTTATGACTGACACCTTATTGCTTATCGTTTCAAGCCAAGAAACCCAGGTATTCATTTCTTTTACATGATCAAGCTTAACCCATGCCTCAACAGCGGCCAGCATTCCAATATGTTCTTCCCGACCAACCTTATTATCGCGACCAAAACCATGGTGCGGAGAATTTACCTGATGGGCAGACATTAAGAGATCTTTCCTGCCTAAAATTAAGCCCGAACAACTTGGTGCTTTTATTCCTTTTCCACCGCTGTAACCTACCACATCAGCACCCTGGGCTAAATGAACATCCGGGATAGTAAGAATATGAGCAGCCGCATCAACAAATACCGGGACATTTAAAGGGCGGGCAATCTTTGAAACATTCGAGATCGAAAACTCATCTTCTGAAGGTGTCATATAGATCATTGCAGTTCGAGAATTAATACTACTTTTTAATTCATCAAGACTTTTAACCGTGATTATTTTGACACCGGCATTCCTGACAGCATGATCATAAACATTCCGGGAGGATAAAGGAATAATCACTTCAGACTTTGCAAATCCCGTCAGATCAGGAATTCTTAGTAATTTCTCAGGATCTCCACCAGTAAGAGAGGCCGCCGTTACCATCTTTATACCTGCTGCGCAACCTGCGGTAACAATACCCCATTCAGCTCCGGTTAGTTCTGCAAGCCTCTTCCCAATCCCAAAAGCCAGCTCATCCATTTGAACATTTAGGGTGGTAACCGACTCCATTGCTAATTTTACCTCGGGGCGGACTACAGAACCACCCATAATCGTATTGGTTCCTTTGCAATTCACAAAAGGCTCTACACCAAGAGATTTTAGCAAACGCTCCCCCTTTTTTACGAGTTCTTCATCAATGATTCCGGAGGCATTACTTAAATGGCTCTGAATTTCATTTGAATCAAAAGAAAGTTCGTTCAATGGTGAAGCTGCAACACTTCCGGCAAATGGCAATAAAGTCAGCCCTTTAATTATTTCTCTACGTTTCATTTTTTTTTAGTTTTAATTTTGTAGTGGAACCTTGTAAGTGGGTGGTGATAAGTGGGTGGTGATAACACCAACCACAGGACAAGTGGGTGGTGATAACACCAACCGCAGGAAAACCACAGGATTAACCTTTAAGCGATTGGTGATAACACCAACCGCAGGAAAAATTTCAATTGTTAGTCCATCCCTTTATTCCTAATCCATTTAAATCCCATTCAACCTTACCTGCCTTTAGTGTTAACTCCGTTTCTAGCTTTTGTGAGCCTTTTAAATAACCACCATGTGCGTCAAAAAAACCAAAATCACCGGATCTGACCCTAAAAACGGCAATATCTGCCTCTGCACCAACACTTAAATGACCAAGTTCTGTTCTTTTGATATACATTGCAGGGTTCCAAGTAGAAAGCTTTATTACTTCTTTTAGAGGAATCCCCATATTTAAAAACTTAGACATGATATTGGCCATATCCTTCATTCCTGCATTCATGTTTGCCACATGCAGGTCAGAACTGATTGAGTTTGGAATAAGCCCCTGTTTAATTGCTGCAATAGCCTGACTAAATACAAAACCATTAGCTCCATGACCGACATCCATCACAATACCTCGTTGTTGTGCACGAAATACATAAGGTTTAACTTTCCCACTGGCATCAACCAATGCTTCTTTATACATTGCCGCAGTAGCTCCAGCCCCTTTTCCAGCATGGAAATTATGTGTTAAAATATCACCCGGACGAAGATGCTTCATAAGCAAGTCTTCCAGCGAATTCTCGGGTGGCAAACCTCTCCAATCTACCATAACCGGCACATTGGCAAGATTTCCTGCTGCAACTGCACTATCAACAGGAATAGATTGCGGTCCGCCGAAATGGGCTACCTTAAAACCTACAATATCATTTTTATAATATTTGGCAAACATTGCTGCCATTTTAGGATCCATATCATTCCTATCCTGCTGATGTTCACCCATTCCATCGCCAACGATATTCAAAAATGCAAGCACCCTAGTTTTCGATTGGTCAATGATATTCTTCTTGAATAATGGAAAAGTTTTCCATCCTGAACTACCTGCATCAACAACTGTGGTAACTCCTGATCTGAATGTAAAGCCATCGGGGGGCAAAGAATTCGGACCATCCATATATTGCTGCTTTAAACTTGTTCCGGCAAAAACGTGTACATGGATATCAATAATTCCGGGTGAGATGAACATACCTCTCACATCGATAACCTTTTTTGCTTTTGTTGCAGCAATATCAGGTGCAACCTGAGATATCTTGCCATTTGTGATGCCCACATCCATTTTTGCATCAATTTTATTTTTCGGATCAATTAATTGTCCGCCCTTTAATAGGATATCAATTTCTTGTGCGAAAGCAAGGTTATAATATCCAGATACTACAAGGAATATTAACACCATTGCCACGAACATCTTTTTTAATTTCATATCTGTTTATTTTAATTTTTACAATTTTTGCTTTACCATCTGAATTGATTTCCTTCACGAAAGAAATTATTCAATGGAGTGGCGATACCATTCAAGTCATAAACAATTCTTCCATCCTTGATTGTCATTTCACATTCAAACTTTTTATTTCCGGTCATTTTAAAACCTGCAGTTTCATAAAAACCGAACTTTCCTTCTCTCAGGCTGAAGACAACCAGATCAGCAATTGCTCCCGGTGACAGATGGCCAAGTTCTTCTCTTTTGATCGCTTTTGCCGGACTCCAGGTGCTCGCTTTCACTACCTCTTTCAAACTCATACCCATAGTTAAGAATTTAGACATCACATTCATCATATCTTTCATGAATGCATTGGTACTTCCGGAAGAAAGATCAGTACTAATTGTGTTTGGTAAGAAACCGGCCTTCATTGCAGGAATGGCATTAGAATACCTGAATGCAGAACCATGTCCAACATCGAAAATGATACCTCGCTTCTGGGCTTCAAGAAAAGACGGCTTGATCAAATTGCTTTGCTGATCAACAATCATATCCCGGGCATTGATATCTTCAATAAT
>JBDNGV010000598.1:0-2685 GCA_041689125.1 Daejeonella sp. | reverse complement strand
TTCCGCTAGCGCCAAGTGCCAAAACCGCAGAGATCTTTATATCAGAATCTACTATAAATGAAGCAGCATCAACCCCGCGGAATTTAACGAACTGAATTTGTCTGAAATTTGTTCCATTAATCGCAATAATATCCCCTCGTTTACCGGATGGTGTGAAGGAAGAAATTGCAGGTCTTGGTGCGAAGATAAATCCTGCAGCTTCCACTGTTCCCGCCGCAGTAGTTAAGGAGATCTTCCCACTTGCTCCAGATGCCAATACAGCTTTGACGGTTTGATCATTCACTACAGAAAATGAGGCTACAGGAATCCCACCGAAACTTATGAGGTTTGTGGTATTTAAATTCGCACCTTTAATAGTAATCGTATCTCCTGAAAAACCAAAATCGGGCGAAAATGAATTAATTAAAGGGGGAGGTAAATAAGTAAAGTCATTTAACACAGCGGTCCCGCCCGAAGTGCTGATTGAAATCTCTCCACTTGCTCCGGCTGCAATTACGGCATCTACCTGAGTAGCAGAAACAATTACAAAAGATGCAGCCGCAGTCCCGCCGAAGCTGACCGAAGCGGTAGTATTGAGATTCACACCATTTATTCTGACTGTAGTTCCTGTTCCTGCTTGTGCGGGACTAAAACTTGTAATTTTAGGATAAGGAAACCCACAGGTAGTAGGAATTGCCGCAATCATTGCTGCTGAGCAGATGCCACCACCTGCCAGCACGCTAAATGCGACCTGAAAATTACCTGCATTGCGGTTATTCTGTCCGATTGTGTGTCTAGTTCCCGGAGGAATGGAAAAATGCATCAGATCTGTATTATCAATCACATGCCCCAGACTGTGCGCATGACCCAGCTCATGCTGAACAACCGACTGGAAATCTGTTTGTGAAGGCGCCGGTAAGGCATCCTCGAAATTCCAAGTTCGCTCTCTATCAAAAACCAAGTCTGTTTCAGTAATCTCCCATTTATTACTTCCGCAGGAAGTATAATAGATATAGGCTACGCCCAACACACCTGCAGGTAATTCAGAACCCGTATCAAACCTGACAATATTAATTCCATCGCGACCGGTTTGATTGGCAGGAGTTGGCACACCTACCTTCCATCCTATTCCGGTAAAGCAGGTCCAGGCACTCAATGATTTGAGAAATGAATTCTTAGCATTGGATTGAGCATTAAAACTCAGCTCTAGCTGCCAGTTATATCCCCCTTGGGTGTTACTATTAATATGTTTAATTTGATAAGTTGATACATTAATAATATTATAGGAAACTATCAAAGTACCGGCAGAAACGAGCTTAGTGATACCATTAAAAACATTGATGGCTCCTGTACCTGCATCGGAAGGAACAATCACCACGATCTGATTATCAGTCCAGGATACGTACTGTACCAGAGCAGGCCTTACCCCGGTAACTCCTCCATTATCGGCATTGGCAAATTCAACATATTTAGTTGCAGAAGCCGGCCCAAGACCAAAACCTGAACCATTAATCGTAACCTGACTGCCGGTGCCGGCTGAAGTAGTAGCGGGCGAAAAACTATTAATTACTTGGCCATATACCGAGGTAAAAACCGTGCATAAGAACAGCAAAACTGCCAGGATCGATAAACTTAGTTTTCGCTTTTCCACCCGAAAGGGATTATTTTATCTTAAAATCTGCCTTATTCATTATCTTATAATTTGAATGGGTTAGCTTTTGCAAGACAGGATAAATCTCTCCTGAAACATTTTTATACTGCTTAAACACATCTCTGGCTGTACCCGTAGCAAGATCATAGCGAATAAAGCCTTGAATCTCGCCATAAGGCTTTAGCCTTAAATTTTTGGAGCCTACAGCAAATGCTGTCGTATTGGGAACACAGGTAAAAACACCTATCGATCCTTCTTGAAGCTCGAGCCCATAAGAAACTTTTTCCATTTGATTTCCTACAACCCCACCGATGGTAATAACCTCCACCACAGAATTACTCAATTCACCTTTAAAAACTTTATAAACTGAAATCCTATTAGAAGTATAAATATGCCTGCGATCTGTATCCCAGAATGAAGATTTACTCAAAACCTTACCCTCGAAAACCAGACTCGAGTTCTCCACCCGCTGTTGTAATGTTACTTGTTGCAACTGAGCAGATATATTAGAAGAAATGAGCGTGAGGGCGATAAAAAAGAAGATTATCCTGTTCATATTAAGCTTTTTCATGATCAATCCAGTTTAAATACATACACATCCGAGTTCGAGCGGTTCCCCTTACGATCGCGGGTATTGACTTTCCAGTAATAGGTTTTATTACGGTCGAGTACCAGATCGGCCAGAATGGGAAGCTTAAGAGCCGATCTAAACAAAATCGGAGCATTGGTATTCCCCAAGTAAACATCGTAACTATCAATATCCCCATCAGCGTCTGTTGCCGACCATCTTAAGGTTACCGTAGTGGTAGAAAGCGGAATCACTTCCCCATAACGTGGGGCTATCAATTCTGCCGGAAAAGGCGAAAAAGAGGTTTGAGCAGGACCCGGATTATAAAATTTCCAAATATCACCGCTAAGTTCTTTATTGATTTTAGTGTTCTTAGAAAGAATAAACCAAGAATAAGCCAAATTACGGTCGAGTTCAATCTCCAATTGGGTTTTATCAGTGCCATGAGTGCTGATTTGCCCGTTTTCCAAATTCTTAATGCTCAATA
>JBDNGV010000597.1:0-3314 GCA_041689125.1 Daejeonella sp. | reverse complement strand
TGCAAATACGCAAAGAACTGATTGATAATCAAAAACTTCAAGCGGTAATTTCTATGCCCAGCGGGGTTTTTAAACCCTATGCCGGGGTAAGTACAGCGGTTTTATTATTTACCAAAACCAATAGCGGCGGTACAGATCAGGTTTGGTTTTACGATATGCAGGCCGACGGTTTAAGCTTAGATGATAAACGGAACCCCATAGCCAATAACGATATCCCCGATATTGTGGAGCGCTTTAAAAATTTAGATAAAGAAAACCAGCGCCAACGGACCGACAAAAGTTTTATGGTGCCGCAGAAAGAAATACAGGATAATAAATACGACCTCAGCATTAACCGCTATAAAGAAGTGGTGTATGAGGAAAAAGTGTATGAGAAACCTACGGTAATTATAGAGCAGATTGAAGCGTTGGATGCCGAAAGAAAGACTTTAATGGAGCAATTGAAGGGGTTGTTGGTATGAGTTGGAAGAAAAGGTCATTGGGAGATTTAATAAAAATCAGTAAAGGTAGAAAACATGAACCTCTAGTTAAGGGACAATATAGATACATCAATATTGAAGATTTGCACAATCCAAATAACTCAGTTTTTGCAAATGAGGCCGGCAATTTTGTGACCGAAAGTGATTTGATTATAGCTTGGGACGGAGCAAACGCTGGAAAAGTAGGTGTTGGATATCAAGGGGTAATCGGTAGCACATTAGCCAAATTGTCAATCATCAAAAAGGATATCGACCCAAGATTTCTCTTTTGGGTAATAGAGTCATTCAATACCTTAATAAAATCACAAAGAACTGGAGCAACAATTCCTCACATTAACGGCGCAGCTTTAAAAGATCTCCAAATCCCCCTCCCCCCATTACCCATCCAAAAGCGTATTGCCGAAATATTAGATGCTGCCGATGCCTTAAAACGCAAAGACCAGGAACTCCTTAAAAAGTACGATGAACTGGCACAAGCTATTTTTATAGACATGTTTGGGGATCCGTTGAAAAATGAGAAGGGATGGGAGGTGAAGAAACTTGGAGAAATAATTACAATAAGAAGAGGTGCTTCTCCTAGACCAATTGATAAATTTATTGGAAAGGATGTCCCTTGGATAAAAATTGGTGACGGTACAAAAGGTAGCAATATCTATATCGAAAATACAAAAGTTAAAATTACACAAGCAGGTTCTGAGAAAAGTGTTTTACTACAGCCAGGAAGTTTGATTTTCGCGAACTGTGGAGTTAGCCTCGGTTTTGCTAGGATTTTAAAAATCAGTGGCTGTATACATGATGGATGGTTGTCAATGGAGAATATTGATGAAAACCAATTGAATAAAGTTTTCCTGTTAAAATACATTAATTTACTTACTGATTATTTTAGGAAAACTGCTCCAGAGGGCACCCAACCTAATTTAAACAGTGGAATAATGAAAGAACATTCAATAATTTTACCTCCGATTAAATTACAAAATAAGTTTTCTGATTTGGTATTTGCGTTAGAGTTTGCTAAAGAAAAAAACAATATATTATCCCAAAAGTCTGATGATTTATTCAACTCCCTCATCCAAAAAGCCTTCAAGGGAGAACTAGTCACATGAAAACAGGAGAAGTTCTTTTCGAAAATTATCAAAAGCTAAGAGATTATTCCGGCAGTGAATTGGATAGCTATGCCCAGGATTTAATAAATTTTAAATGCATGCTCAAAACAAGGCAAAGCAAACGTTTTTTACCAGTTATTAGAAAAAGCTGAAAGAGAAAACAAACAGATTTCGTTTATAAAACCTGCACCGGAAATTTTATATGAGGATTATCTGGTAGAAGATTTGATATTGATAGAAAAGCAAATTTAAATATTTAATTTGTACAGGCATTGGTCTCTGTTTCTGGTTGCGTTAAGCTGCTAAGAGAGAATTGTTAATATGAGTAAATTAGACCCAACCTACAAACAATGGATTGCCGAACTTAAAGAAAAAGTTCGCTCGGCACAGCTTAAAGCGGCGGTTGCGGTCAATTCCGAGTTAATAGTGGTCTATTGGGAATTGGGGGAAATGATCGCTGACAAACAAACGGCCTATGGCACTGGCTTTTTGGAGCAGCTTTCCAAAGATTTAACTGCTGAGTTTCCAGAAATGAAAGGTTTCTCTAGAAGGAACTTATCTAGTATGGCTCAGTTTTATCGGTTTTATGCATCTCTAAATTGGCAACAGCCTGTTGCCAAATTGAAAAACATACCCGATACTGCAAATGTGCAACAGCCTGTTGCCAAATTGCAAAAAGAAAGCGAAAATTTGATTTCTTCAAAAACTGAAGATAAATTGACTGAGACAAAAAGCCAACAGCCTGTTGACCAATTATCAGTTCCAAATGATATTTGGCAACAACCTTTTACCAAAATTCCATGGGGACATAACATCCTCATTTTTACTAAGTCAAGTTCTATAGAAGAAGCACTATTTTATATTCAGCAAACCGTGCAAAACGGTTGGAGCCGTAGCGTTTTAGCACTTCAATTAAAAAGCAATTTATACAAACGAAAAGGAAAAGCAATAAACAACTTCGACCATACCTTAGTGTCTACACAATCAGATTTGGCTATAGAAACGCTAAAAGATCCATATGCTTTTGACTTCGTCAGCATAGCACAGCCATACCGGGAAAAAGATATAGAAAATCAACTGGTAAAACACATTACCAAGTTTTTATTAGAGTTAGGTAAAGGTTTCGCCTTTGTAGGGCAACAATATCACTTAGAAATAGCCGGAAATGATTATTACATCGACTTGCTGTTTTACCACACCCGCCTAAAATGCTATGTAGTAATTGAATTAAAAAATACGCGGTTTATACCAGAGTATGCCGGTAAACTAAATTTTTACCTGTCGGCCGTAGATACCTTGCTTAAAGATGAAACAGACAAACCTACCATTGGTATCATATTGTGCCGGGAAAAAAATAATATTGAAGCCGAATTCTCTTTGCGTGACTTGAATAAACCTATTGGCATCAGTGAATTTAATCTGACAGAAATAATACCAGAGGAATTAAAAAGCAGTTTGCCAACTATCGAAGAGATAGAAAATGAATTTAATGATGAATAGTAATTTTTCTTCTGTACCAAAGCAATGGTCTGCACTAGCCGAAGCCCCTACAGAAGCCGAGCAAAATGTTTATCATGCCCCCTCCTATTCGGCTATGTTATGCCGTAAAAATTTAGAAGAATGGATTCGTTGGCTTTATCAGCATGATGAGGATCTGCACTTGCCTTATGATACCACACTCAGTTCCCTAATGCATGCCCAGGGGTTTAAGAATTTAGTGGCACCCATACAG
>JBDNGV010000596.1:0-12546 GCA_041689125.1 Daejeonella sp. | reverse complement strand
TCACAAAATCGTTCTTAAATATAAATTATTGTTCATTTCTTCAAGAAATAATCCTGAATTTAATTCAGAATTATTTACTCACTGAAAATTTATAAACAGTACTTGTTTTATATACTTGTCCGGGATTCAAAACAGTTGAGGGAAATTCCGGCTGATTCGGCGAGTCGGGGAAATGCTGAGTTTCTAGACAGAATGTTGTCCTTGAATTTCCAGTATAAAATTGAATACCCGGTTCCTGTGTAAAAACCTGCATAATAATTCCTGTTTTTTCACCTTTAGCAATTGCGGCAACCTTCATTACACCCGTTTTAACGGGATTTAATACATAGTTATGATCATAACCTTTACCGTACTTTAGCTGAAGATCAATATTATCAATTCTGTCCCCAATTTTTGTTGCCTTTCTAAAATCGAAAGGACTGCCTGCTAAAAATTCCATTTTCCCTAATGGAATCAGTGTTGAATCTACCGGAGTATATTGCTCCGCATTGATCTGCATAGTATGGTTTAGAATAGTGCCGCTTCCTGCACCATTTAAATTGAAATATGCATGATTGGTAAGATTTACAATAGTTTTTTTATCTGTAACTGCTTCGTAGTTGATCATAAGCTCGTTATGATCAGTCAGTTTGTAAATGACTTTCACCTGCAGATTTCCAGGGAATCCTTCTTCCATATCTTTTGACAGATAACTAAACTCAAGGGTTTGACTGTCTACTTGTCGGGCATCCCAAACCACATCCTGGAATCCTTTTTTACCACCGTGCAGGGCATTGGGAGGATTATTAGTGAAGATTGAATATTCTTTACCATCGAGTTTGAATTTCCCACTAGCAATTCTGTTTGCATAACGACCAATTGTCGCTCCAACCGTTGATTTCTTATAGGCTTCAATATCCGCAAAGCCCAGTACCACATCTCTCAATTTACCTGAGCGGTCAGGCATTGTCAAGCTCAGTATCCTTGCACCATAATTGGAAAAAAAAGCCTCTGCCTTGTACTTGTTCCTTAATAAATACAGATCTGTTTTTTTACCGTCAATAGTTTTTTGAAAAGCAGATTTGGATAATGGATTTACAAGGGATGAGCTATCAGAAGCTATTCTGGAAACTTTATGAGAAGCTGAGTTACAAGCTACCAAAGCAAGCAGACAAAAGCATGGCAGAATGAGTTTTCTGTAAATTATCATATCCTATTTTATTGGAAATTTTATTCCTGTCTAAACGTAATTGTTTTAAGTAAAGGCCGTGGCTTTAAATTTTTAAGGTCAGAAACAATCATCACAAACAAGTTGTTTAGCTTTTTGTCGGCAGGAGGACTAAGCTGAACCAAGAAATTGGCTCGCTGATCCGAAATTTCTCCATCCGTAAAGCTATTTTTACCAATAATAGTTCCGGTCTCCGAATTCAAACGGATCTCTATCGTGTAATTCCCGCCTCCACCTTTTGAGAGATTAGCAAATTCTAATTGCTTAATTCCCAAGAGATCGATGTTGTTCAATTTTAACCATCCATTGCTTTGCGGATAAATCAGAAAGCCGGTATTTGTTGAGTCTTTCAATCCTATCCTAGTTCTTTCAGAAATTTCTCTAGCACTAAATGTGTTGCTCCTCAGATAAACAGTACTTGAGCCTGTTAGTGGTTTCAATCCGGCCTGTCCTTGATCAGTAAAAGATGCGTAGATGCTGAAAAGGTTATTTTCCGCTTCCTGTACAGGGATTATGCTGCCTTGAATCGGTAAAGTTGCCTTATTTACCGCTTTATCCTCAAGTGATAAAACCCATTGAGCAATTTTTTTTGCATCATCGTCACTCATAGCTGAATGAGCCGGCATAGCTACTTCTCCCCATGTTCCACCACCACCTTTAATGATCTTTGTCGCTAGGTAAGTTACCGCATTGGGATCATTCTGGTATTTTGCAGATACTTGAATGTACGAAGGTCCAATGGATTTGGCACTTACCTGATGGCAGGATTGGCAATCTGATTTTAGCATTAAAGCCTGCCCAGCCTGTGTTTCTGTAAATACTTGATGACCCATTGAAGCTCCCGCAAGGTCAGTGCCTTTAGAATAATTATTAACTACATAAATGGTGTTTTTATTGACTGTGGAGCCCTCATCACTCGCAGTTACATCATACTCAACCGGTTTTCCTGTAAAATAAAAGCTCCGATTTCCTATTAATTGAATACTGACTTTTGGTTGTGCATTTCCAGCTGAAATGGTTACCGGACTGCTATTGGTACTTGCAAAATTTTTATCGATCGCCAGAACACTAATCGCATATTCTCCGGCTTTAGTATAAGTATGTTCAATACTTGGGAGGATAGTTGTTTTCTTAATTCCATTGCCAAGATCCCATACATAATTCATTTTATCTTTATCAGGATCGCTGGCTTCAACCTTAGCCTGTAATTTAAATGGAAGTATTCCACTTGTTTTGCTTACAATTATTTCTTTAATTTTTGGAGGGCGGTTGCCGGCTACGAAATCAATTCTGGCGATACCTGCATCCGGATTTTTTGAAAACCAACCTTTACCGTATTCCAGGATATAGATGCGTCCATCCGGTCCCAGTTCCATATCAATCGGGGAGGAGAAGCTTGTCATCGGCATAAAGGCCTCCATGTTATCATAATCACCATTTGGCTTCATAGTAACTGCCTTAATCCAACCTCTGATCCAATCGTAAATAAAGAGCTTATTATTAAAATAGTCAGGATAACGGGTCTCCTTTGGAAATAATTCTGGATGATAAACCGGGCCGGCCATTGCATTTCTGCCACCGGTACCAACCTGTGGAAACTCCTTTGAAGCTGCATAGGGGTACCAAATAAAAGCAGGCGAAACTGGGGGTAGATATTCCAAACCCGTATTGTTGGGTGAATTATTATAAGGTTTGGCCGGATCAAAGGCTTCACCGCTTGTTCCGGCGGTATAATCGTATGCTCTGTATGGGTAATTATTTCCTACGAAAAAAGGCCATCCAAAAAAGCCTGCTTTTCTTGCTTGATTTACTTCATCGTAACCTCTCGACCCTCTTTCAGGGCTATCTGCGCCTGCATCAGGGCCAACTTCGCCCCAATAAAGAAATCCTGTTTTCTTGTCGATGGAGATCCGGTATGGATTTCGGTTTCCCATTACATAAATTTCTGGTCTTGTGCCAGGTGTATTAGGAGAAAATAAATTTCCTTCTGGAATACTATAGGAGCCATCCTCATTTACCTTTATCCTCATGATCTTTCCACGAAGATCATTGGTATTACCTGAAGATCTTCTTGCATCATATTGTTCAAGCCCAGGACGGTTATCCATAGGGCCGTAGCCTTTATTTACAAAAGCTTGCTTGGGTACATCAAATGGAGTGGCGTTATCACCAGCGGATACATATAGGAGGCCATCAGGACCAAATGCAATAGAACCTCCGGTATGGCAGCATATTTCTCTCTGAGAATAGAACTCTAGGATTACTTTTTCAGATGTGGTATCTAGCTTATCGTTCATAAATTTAAACCTTGAGAGACGATTTACTGAAGTGTCAATCGGACTGTAAAAAATATAAACGTAATTATTCTCTTTAAAGGCAGGATCAGTAGCAATTCCAAGTACTCCATCTTCAGCGTTCGCACCCGCCACCGAAGTCTTGTAATAGGCATTTAAAAAACCAACCTGAAGAATGTTTTTACTATTCTCCTTATATAGCATAATCTCTCCTTTTCTTTGCACTAGAAGGATGTCAAGATTAGGAAGAATTGCCATTTCAGTTGGTTCATTTAAAGTACCTACTGTCAACATAGTTTTTACCAGCCTGTTTTCCTCAGGAACTTGAGGGGTTTTGGATTTCGAATAGTTTAAGGAAACACTATTTCCAATTCCATATTTTATACCACCTAAGAGATGTTTCAGGAAAAGTTGGTCTGAGAATGATTCATTGGTATGACCCATTCCAGTATAAAATGATCTTCCACCATCAAATTCATGGTACCAAGCAATTGGATGATAATCTCCGTTTTCACCGCCGGTATAGCTTTTTTCATCAAGAGAGATCAAAACCTTTACGTCACGGTTTAAATTTTTGTAATTATACCATTCATCTTTGTGAACCCATTTTTCATCGAGATGCTTTGTTGAGAGGTGTGTGCGGTCATTCACAATCATTGTTGCTTCCTGAATCTTTGGATGGCTTTTGAAATACCCACCTGCTAATTTTCCATACCATTCCCAGTCGTATTCTGTATCAGCAGCGGCGTGGATCCCTACATAACCACCTCCAGCCTGAATAAACCTTTCAAAACTAATCTGCTGCGGACTATTCAATATATTTCCGGTAGTGCTCAGGAAAATTACTGCTGAATAGTTTTTCAGGGAATCATCGTTAAAATAATTCTCATTCTCTGTGGTGTCAACCAAAAATCCGTTTTCTTTACCAAGCTTCATGAGAGCCGTCTTACCTGCTGCAATTGACTCATGCCTGTATGCCGCGGTTTTACTAAAAACAAGGACTCTGGGTTTAACAACTTGTTCCCACTGGGTGAAAGCAAACAGAGCAAGCATTAGCAAAGAGAATGGCAACAATCTCGTAATTTTTTTCATGATTTTATTTATATTCTGAGGATGTTATTATCCAGTTTAAAGTTCAAATTGATAATTAATTGAGTATGATTATTAAAAATAAAAATATACATTTATTTTAAACAAACTAAAAAAATATCCCATTTGAATATTATGAAAACGGGTATTTATTCACTGGGTTACGTAACATGGTGTATTATAAACACTTTAGATCAGTTTTTAATAGTTTTAAGATTTTAAATGAGAAATTTAAACTACAGTTCATCTATTATTCAGCTCCTAATTTTAGATCATCAACTATTCTATGAATCTGTACAACCGTATTAAATTATCATTTATGATGTTCCTTGAATTTTTTATCTGGGGCTCATGGTTTGTTACACTAGGTACCTATCTTGGGAAGAATCTTCTGGCAAGCGGTTCAGAAAGTGCAGCGGTATTTTCTACCCAGTCATTTGGAGCCATTATTGCTCCGTTCATCATTGGTTTAATTGCCGACAAATACTTCAATGCCGAAAGGATACTAGGGATTCTTCATTTGATTGGAGCCATACTGATGTCCCAGATATATTATTCTGTAGACTTTGTAGGATTTTATCCTTATGTTTTTGCTTACATGATCATTTTTATGCCTACACTAGCACTAGTCAATTCAGTTGCATTTAACCAAATGAAAAACGCAGAGAGAGAATTTTCTTCGATACGGATTTGGGGCACAATTGGCTGGATCGTTGCGGGGTTGTGTATCAGCTTCCTCTTTCACTGGGACTCGTCGAACGGGGTTTCGGAAGGGCTTTTAAGGAATACTTTTGCCATGGCAGGAATTTCTTCGCTCATTCTGGGTATTTTTAGTTTCAGCCTCCCAAAAACTCCTCCAACCATATTTAAAGGTGAAAAGATCGCTTTATCTGTCTTATTGGGCATGGATGCATTCAAACTATTGAATAATAAGAATTTTCTAATCTTCTTTATTTCATCTATATTAATCTGTATCCCACTGGCATTTTATTATCAGAATGCAAATCTGTTTCTTTCTGAAATCGGTGTGGAAAATCCTACAGGGAAAATGACTATTGGACAAGTTTCGGAGGTATTATTCCTATTGCTCTTGCCCATTTTCTTCAGCAAATTCGGTTTCAAAAGAACCATTTTGGTTGGAATGATTGCATGGGCTATCAGGTATGCACTTTTTGCATATGGAAATGCAGAAGAACTGACATCTATGCTAATTATTGGTATAGCATTGCATGGTATATGTTATGACTTTTTCTTTGTTGCGGGACAAATCTATACGAATTCCAAGGCAGGTGAAAAGTATAAAAGTGCTGCACAGGGTTTAATAACATTGGCTACTTATGGTGTAGGAATGTTGATCGGGTTTTGGGTTGCCGGTATAGTCAGCGATGCTTATAAGGTTTCAGATAATCAACATGACTGGAAAAAAATATGGATGATGGCTTCAGCTATAGCAGCGGTAGTTGCGGTATTGTTCTTTATTTCCTTTAGCCAGAGCAAAGAAGATTCGGAAAGAAAGATGGATCAAGCTTTAAAAAGTATTTAAGGTGGTTTTAGCTGGTCTTTTGTATTTTCAAATAAATGATTAGGAATCAATTATTAAAAGGTAATATTAATCAATCAGTTTGCCGCTGGTGTTTTGATGATCTCCCGTTAGAAGCTCTTTGTTTGCTGGCAAAGGAAACCGGTTTGGTGGGAATAGATCTACTAGGCCCTTCAGATTGGGCGGTTCTTCAGAAATACGGACTTCAGTCTACCATGTGTAACGGAGCAGAGATCAGCCTTAAGCAGGGTTGGAATAACAAGGTTTATCATTCAGAATTACTGAATAATTATAGAGAAATGATTCCACTGGTAGCTAAAGCCGGGTATAAAAATTTGATTTGCTTTAGCGGAAACAGAAATGGTCTAGATGATGAGAGTGGATTAAAAAATTGTAGCGATGGCCTAAACCAGATTATGGCTCTTGCTGAAAAATTTAAAGTTACCATTGTTATGGAGCTTCTCAATAGCAAGATTGATCATATTGATTATCAGTGTGACAGAACTTATTGGGGTGTTGAACTTGTAAAAAATATAGGATCTGATAATTTTAAACTTTTATATGATATTTATCACATGCAGATTGATGAGGGAGATGTGATCAGAACTATTAAAGACAACTATCAGTATATTGCTCATTATCATACCGCCGGAGTACCTGGCAGGCATGAGATTGATGATTCGCAGGAACTTAATTATCCTGCAATAATGAAGGCGATACTTGATACCGGATTTAAAGGATATGTAGCCCAGGAATTCATTCCATTAAATCCTGATAAAGCAGGATCACTTAAGGATGCAGTAAGGATATGTGATGTTTAAACGAATTGAGGATAAGAACAAAATGCAAATGAATATCATTGTACTTAGACAATAATCAAAAAAAAGAAATAGAAAATCAAAAAAAGAATATGGCTGATAATACTTATGATGCAATAGTGATTGGTTCGGGAATCAGTGGCGGCTGGGCTGCCAAAGAACTCACTGAAAAGGGACTGAAAACTATCATGCTTGAACGTGGCCGGAATGTTGAACATGTCAAAGGCTACGAAAATGCGACTAAAGGTCCATGGGAGTTCCCTCATAGAGGCGGACGCACGCAACAGATGATTGAAGATTATCCGGTATTAAAAAGAGACTACCCACTCAGTGAAAAGAATCTGAATTTTTGGGCGAGTGATCAGGACAGTCCTTATACCGAAGTAAAACGTTTCGACTGGTATCGTGGATATCATGTGGGCGGAAGATCATTGATGTGGGGGCGCCAAAGTTATCGCTTAAGCGAGATGGATTTCACAGCCAATGGGAAGGAAGGCATTGCTGTCGATTGGCCAATTAGATACAAAGACCTTGAAAAATGGTATAGCCATGTAGAACGCTTTGCAGGTATAAGTGGAACCAGAAATGGTTTGGCTCAGCTTCCTGATGGTGAGTTTCAGCCCGGTATGGAAATGAATGTTGTTGAGAAAGAGGTGGCCGCCCGTATAAAGGCACATTATAAAGGTGACCGACACATGGTTATAGGTAGGGCGGCTAACCTAACCAAGGCACTTCCAGGTCGTACAAACTGCCAGTACCGTAGCAAATGTTCATTAGGATGCCCTTTTGGCGGATATTTCAGTACACAATCTTCAACCCTTCCTGCAGCTGTGGCAACCGGTAATTTAACTCTTCGTCCTTTTTCAATCGTAACTAAAATACTTTATGATAAAGATACCAAAAAAGCAACAGGTGTTGAAGTCCTTGATGCAGAAACAAATAAGACTTACGAGTATTTTGCCAAAATAATCTTCCTGAATGCCTCTACATTAAATTCCACCTGGATTCTAATGAATTCGGCAACAGATATATGGGATGGCGGACTTGGAAGCAGCAGCGATGAACTGGGACATAACCTGATGGACCATCATTTTCGTCTAGGGGCATCAGGGAAAATGGAAGGCTTTGAAGACAAATATTATTTTGGACGTCGGCCAACCGGAATCTATATTCCACGTTTCAGAAATATTGGGAATGATAAGCGGGATTATATCCGGGGATTCGGTTACCAAGGGGCAGCAAGCCGTGAAGGCTGGGGTCGCAATGTAGCCGAAATGAATATTGGTGCAGATTTTAAAGATGCTCTATGCGAACCGGGAGCTTGGACAATGGGTATCACAGCATTTGGTGAGACCCTACCTTATCATGAGAATAAGGTCACACTCGATAAGACCAAAAAAGATAAATGGGGCTTGAACGTTTTGGCAATTGATGCCGAAATTAAAGAGAATGAACTGAAAATGAGGAAGGATATGATGGAGGATGCTAAAGAAATGCTCGAAAATTCCGGACTTAAGGATGTCAAGACATTTGATACGGGATATGCCCTAGGGCAGGGAATCCATGAAATGGGTACTGCACGTATGGGACTCGATCCAAAAACATCAGTGCTGAATAAATTCAATCAAGTTTGGGATGCTCCAAATGTATTTGTTACAGATGGTTCTGCAATGACTTCAGCTGCATGCCAGAATCCATCGCTTACTTATATGGCTTTAACGGCACGTGCTGTTGATCATGCATTTAGCGAACTCAAAAAAGGAAATATTTAATATAGGAAATTATGGATAGAAGAGAAGCAATACAAAAAGTTAGCTGGATTTTGGGAGGAACTATTATCGGTTCAAGTATATTTCTTGAATACGGTTGTAATTCAAAAACCCAGCAGGTTTCTGATTTGTTTGACAAGTCGACCACCGATTTGCTTAATGAGATCGCCGAAACCATACTGCCTCAAACTAATACACCCGGAGCAAGGGAAGCTAAGGTGGGTGAATTTATGAACGTGATGGTTAAAGATTGTTATACTACTGCTGATCAGGAAATTTTTAAACTAGGAATAAAGAGTTTAGAGAAGGGATGTAAAGATAAAATCGGTAAAAACTTCATGGATTGCAGTCCGGCTGAGCGAACCACATATTTGACCGCACTGGATATTGAACAAAAGGCCTACACCGAAAAGAAATCAGCAGATGATCCCGGTCATTATTTCAGAATGATAAAAGAATTAACCCTTCTGGGATTTTTCACTTCAGAAATAGGTGCGACAAAGGCTCTGAAGTATGTTGAAACCCCAGGAAGCTATAATGGAAACCTACCCTATGAAAAAGGCGATCGTGCTTGGGCATAAAAGAAACAATAATTATTAATACTCTGAATTATATTTATGAACAAAGAAAACAAGTCTGGTAGTTCCAGAAGAAATTTTGTAAAAACCACAGCCTTAGCTGCTGCAGGTTTTATGATCGTACCCCGCCATGTTTTGGGAGGTAAAGGTTTTATTGCACCAAGCGACCGTTTAGTAGTCGCCGGAGTAGGAGCCGGTGGTAAGGGATCGAGTGACCTTACAGGTTTTGCTAGCGGAGGAAAGGCAGACATTGGATTTTTATGTGATGTAGATGAACGCAGAGCTGCAGGCTCTGTGAAAAATTTCCCTAAGGCAAAATACTATAAAGATTGGCGAGAAATGTTCGATAAGGAATCAAAACATTTCGATGCGGTTTCGGTTTCAACCCCCGATCATAATCACGCAATCATTACCCTGGCAGCAATGCAGTTGAAGAAGCATGTTTATGTTCAGAAGCCCCTTACTCACGATATTTATGAGGCAAGAATATTAACTGAAGCTGCCGCAAGGTATAAAGTAGTTACTCAGATGGGTAATCAGGGTTCATCCGGTGACGGTTCACGTAAACTGATGGAATGGTATAATGCCGGACTTATTGGAGAAGTACACACCGTGTATTGCTGGACCGATAGGCCTGTTTGGCCACAAGGGATTGCATGGCCGGCAACAAAAAGTGATATTCCAAAAGAACTTGACTGGGATCTTTGGCTTGGTACTGCACCTCATACTAATTATGTAGATAAACTAGTTCCGTTTAACTGGCGTGGATGGTGGGATTATGGTACTGGCGCCCTAGGGGATATGGGTTGTCATTTGGTTGATGCACCATTCCGAGTTTTAGGCCTGAAATATCCTACCGACGTAGAATGCAGTGTAGGAAGTGTATATGTTGATCAGTTTAAAAGAGGATATTTCCCTGAAAGTTGCCCTCCTTCATCTCATGTGATCATGTCATTTAATTCAGCCAAACAAAACAATGCAGTAGTTAAAATGCATTGGATGGATGGTGGAATTCAACCCGCCCGTCCAGAAGAGCTGGGTGCTGATGAGATATTTGGTGATGGTGGTAATGGCGTATTGTTTATAGGTACAAAAGGTAAAATGCTTTGCGATACTTATGCTAAAAATCCAAGGCTTCTACCTGCATCACGTAATGCTGAGGTTAATGTTCCTTTAACACTTGCACGAGTTCCGGGCCAAGAGGCAGGACATTATACCCAATGGGTTGATGCTGCAATTGCCGGATATGGAAAACAGGAAGTAAGTTCTGACTTTTCTATTGCAGGACCTCTGACTGAAGCATTACTGATGGGGAATTTAGCAATCCGTGGTTTTGACGTCCGCAAAGCAAATGCTTCGGGAAATGGGTTCACTTATCCCGGGCGATATAAGAAACTGCTTTGGGATGGTCCAAATATGAAAATTACCAACTTTGATGAAGCCAATCAGTTCGTTAAGCGGGAATACCGTAAAGGCTGGACTCTAGGGGCTTAAGGAGTTGTACGTTGTACGTTGTACGTTGTAAGTTTCTATGGCTGCTTCATTTTATTTGAAGCAGCCATATCTCATATCTCACATCTCACATCTCACATCTCCAATCTCATATCTCCAATCTCACATCTCCAATCTCACATCTCAAGAACTATTATTGCACAAGTAAATTGCAACCCCTCATATCACTGTGATCAAATCTACCGAGCACTTCAAAACTTTCGTCTGAGTAACATCTGCCAAGATCCTGGGTGGCGATGAAGGAACAAGAATGGATATTGGCAAGATCAATAATATTGATCCCACCGCTTGATTCATTTCCAAGCAGAGTTAGAGGATCATTGGTGTCACGAATTCTGACTTTCATCCAAGGTGGAGCTTGAAATATTCCTGATCCTTTGGAATAAGCCTGTGAAAGTAGTTCGGTCATTCCGTATTCTGAATGAATCTCATGAACTCCAAATCCTGCACAAAGCACTTCATGGAGTTCGGTTCTCAAAATTTCCCTGCGTTTCCCTTTCATTCCTCCTGTTTCCATCACAATAAGCTCCGGAAATTCAAGGGAATGTTTTTCTGTAAAATCCATTAGGGCGTAGGTAACACCAATCAAGATAGTTGGACATCCATTGACCTTAAGCTCCTCAAGGGTTTGCCTCAAAAGATCATAATCATCAAGAAAATATCCACTTTGTTTATTTTTACCTAAGCCGATTAGATCATTGACCATATAGATCAGTGACGATCCTTCACGTTCAAGGTAGGAGGGTAGCAAGGTTAGTATGGTGTATTTGCTGACTTCTCCATAAAACAGGTTAAATGTTGTTCTGAAGCTTTGGATATATACCTCAAGATCTTGTACAAAATGTCTGCTCTGGGTTGCTCCACTTGTACCCGAACTGCTGAAAACAATATTTGCCTCGGTTTTCCCACATCCTATTTGCTGATTTTTAAAGAATTCTATTGGTAAAAAGGGAATGCTGTTCAGATCTTTTACCTGCAGGACGTCTATCCCGAGATTGGCAATAAAACGAGCATAAACCTCACAATTCCTGACTTGATAATCAAAAATCTCAAGAGAAAGCTGCTCAAATTTTTGTGAACCAGAAATAGAGAAAATACGATCCGAACTAATGTTTTGCACATTCAAAGATAGAAATTGTAATGACCGTTAATTGCCTCTTTCCAATTTTATACTTTGATATATTACTGCAGAACTTCAAATTTATGTCGTTAGTTGGGTGGTTAGTTAGTTAGCGATCAGTTGGTTAGTTAGTGATCACTTGGTTAGTAGGTTAGGAAATTCTATTTCATTGTTTAATCATTTTATTGTTATCGGTTATCAGTTGTCTGTTAACTGTTTGTGCATGCCTGAATAGCCTTGACCGATTTAAGTCAACTGTCAATCACAACTGTCCGGTTAACATTGTGTTTCCTGATAAAACATGCTAATACTCCTTTGGAGGAATTATTCTGTCCAATTCTCAAAAAGCAAGCCCCAGCATAAAATATCATTACTTTGACCCCGAAGGTGGTCACATGTTTACAGTAAATCCCATTTAACCTTTTTCCCGACCCCGAAGGTGGTCGTATGTATTCAAAGTTCCCACATACGACCACCTTCGGGGTCGATTTTTCAGCGAAATCTGATCGTCTATAAATATACGACCATCGGGGTCGAAATATAAAATCTTTATCGGACACTAGTCACTCTCCATTGTCAACTTCTCTTAATTGCTTCTTTCAGAAAAAATCCTGAAAGT
>JBDNGV010000595.1:0-4714 GCA_041689125.1 Daejeonella sp. | reverse complement strand
TCAATTATAAACACGATAGATTGGTATCATAATTCTAATGAAATAGTCATGACATCTCATATCTCATATCTCATATCTATTTTTTCAGGAATATGAGCAAACTTTTAGACCCGAAAGTCCTAATGGCGATCAAAGATCTGTCGTTGGCATCAAAAACTGTTGTAGATGGCTTTATGACGGGTATCAATAAAAGCTCAATCAAGGGTCCTGGACTTGAATTCAGCCAGTACCGCAGTTATCAACCTGGTGATGACCTGCGCTGGTTGGACTGGAAAATGTACGGCCGTTCAGACCGTTATTATATCCGCGAATCTGAAGTAGAAACCAGTATTTCTGTCAGATTTCTAATTGATGCCAGCGGGTCTATGAACCATGAAGATAATAACATAAAAAAGATCGATTATGCACGTTATCTGGCTGCATCATTGGCTTATCTGGCTGCTTTACAGGGAGATGCTATCGGACTATATGTATTCAATGAGGGAGGCTTATTCTCCCTAACTGCCAGACAGGATTTTCAACACCTTTCGAGAATGTTTCATCAATTAGAAGGAATCAAAGCCGGAGGAAAATTCACAAAACCTATTCATTATAAAGATATTTATTCGGGATCCAGAAAAAGGGAATTGCTGGTCTTTATTACCGATTTATACGAACAAAACGGGGAAATCTTCAATTTACTTGATACCCTTTCAGCCTTAAAAAATGAGGTAATTGTTTTCCATTTAATGGGAAAGAATGAACTGGATATGGATTTTAAAGGATATTCGGTCCTTCAGGATCTCGAGACCGGTGAAACCGTTAAAATTGATGCAAATACTTCTAAAAGAAATTACCAAGAAAACCTGGAAAAATATCTTGGAAAATTAAGAATGGAACTGCTCGACCGACGGATTTCTTACAGGTTAATCAGCATGGATCAGCCCCTAGATCAGGCTCTTCGAGACTTTTTAAATCAGCGTAATAAACTAAGATCATAGATGTTTCAGCTGCTTAACCCCATATGGCTTTTTGGAGTAAGTGGAATAATTATTCCATTGTTGATTCACTTATGGAATGTAAAGAAGGGGAAAACACTTAGAATTGGAAGTATAAGTCTACTAGGAGAAAGCTCTAGGCAAAAAGCACGAAGTTTGCGCTTGCTGGACTTGCTTCTCCTATTGCTGCGTTGCCTGCTGATTATAATTGCATCCCTGTTACTGGCCGAGCCTATATGGATCACTATGAAAAATTCTGAACAGCAAAAAGGCTGGATTCTGATTGAAGAAGAAAATTTTCATGAAACCTATAACCGTTTTCAAAAAGAAATAGATTCGCTTGTTCAAGCTGGAAATGAGTTTCATTTATTTGAACCGGATTTTAAAGCTTCAGATATTAATGAATTAAAGGATGAAGTTGCTTTTAATGACAGTACCAAATCGAAGCTTGCTTATTGGTCCTTGATCCGAATGCTGGATCAGCAAATTCCTGAAGGAAACCTTGCCTATATTTTTACCTCGAATCTGATGAACCGATTTAAAGGGGAGCGGCCTGAAATTGTCACAAATGTCATTTGGAAGACTTATACTCCGGCAGATTCTACTGCTTCATGGATAGAAAGCGCTTGGTTCAGTGCCGACTCAATTAAAGCAATTATAGCTAAAAGTAGTCCTGAAGGCACAAAAAGAAATATGGTAAGTTTTGTTCCTGCCGGCAGAAACTCTGCCTTTAGGGTTGAAATACAAGATGGCCAAACAAAGTTGGCTTTTAGAAGTGCTTCAGAAAATTTGCAAAAGTCCGTGATGATCGACACATCCACAATTCGGATTACAGTTTATGCCGGTAATTTTCAAAAAGACGCGGAATACCTTAAAGCAGCGATCAATGCAATTAAAAAATATACTGGAAGGAAAATAGTACTGAGTTCGAGTCAATCAGAAGAAATTATTGGTACTGAGGATATTATCTTCTGGCTCTCAGAAAAAAAAATAATGGAAATGCAGTTGAAAAAACTGAAAGCCGGGAGTGCTGTTTTCATCTACGCGAATGGAAAAGTTGAGAGAATAAATGGCCGCATCATTTTGCCGGAAAATACGCTTCAGAAAAAAGCAATTACACTACATCAGCGTATTCAATATGGAGCAATCAAAAAAAATAATATAGCTATTTGGGAAGATGGATTTGGAAATCCTGTACTAGATTTAGAAATAGTCAGCAATTTCAGGTTTTACCAATTTTATTCCCGTTTCAGACCAGAATGGACTGAATTAGTCTGGGATGAGGATTTTGTAAAAATTCTTATGCCGATCATCATTCCAAAATCACAAAATCTGGGCTCTGAAAGTTATGATCGTAGGTCTGTTGTCGGAACGATATTCACCCCTAAGCTTTCAGAAAGCAAATATAAAATAGTGCAAAAGACTGACAGATCACATCTGAAACAAGCCTTCTGGTTAATTTTGATCCTTTTGTTTCTTTGCGAGCGATGGCTTACATTCAAGAAAAACCTATACTGATATGGAGGATTTGATGGGAAAACGATATGTAAATAAAATAAGAGGCCGATGGATCGGCTCAAGGCTAATTTCATTTTTATTTATCGCCGCATCTTTTTCTGTTTTGAGCTTTGCTATCTGGGCTCAATTTGCTCATGTATCGTATTGGTGGCTTTTGGGAATTTTTATTCCCGTTTCTGTAGGATTAATACTAAGATCTGGAGTACAGAATCTGACCTTAACTGAAGTCGCTCGACTGCTCAACCTTAACTATCCGCAACTTGAAGAAAGCACAGATTTGATCCTTAAATCTAAAGATTCCCTGAACAGCCTTGAAAAAATTCAGGTTAATAAAATTGAAAAGGAATTAATACTTATTAAGCCACCGGCAACAATATATCGTCAAATAAAAATTTCCGGACTCATCCTGCTTTTATCTCTTTTGCTTGCATTTTCACTTCAGCAATTTAACCTGTTAGGCAAGATAGATACTGATGAGATTGCGCTGGCAAATGCTGGCCTAAGAAGAGTTAAAGAGACTATTCTGCCGGGTGTAGAATCGATCAACTTAAGGATCAGCCCTCCTGCTTACACAAAAAAGGCCCCAAGGGTCCAAAAACAATTCTCGGCTGCCTTTGAGGAAGGTTCTACCCTTATTTGGGAGATCGAAACAAATCAGTCTGTAAAAAACTTAGAGATCATTTTCAATGATAAGCAAAGCATTCCCATGCGCACCTTAAACAAAGAAGGAACTAAATGGGGTTTAAATAAAAAAATAGGTAATCCGGGCTTTTACCAGTTAAGGTTAGAAGGTAAACTTTCAGAACTCTACAAACTGGAAACGATAAAGGATCTGCCGGCGGTAGTCAGAATCATCAGTCCGGCACAATACAGCAGCATCGATATTGCTGAGCCGAAAAAGATCTCCCTGAATGTGCAGATCAGTGATGATTATGGAATTGATGATGCATTTATTTCTGCAACCATAAGTCGTGGTAAAGGTGAGGGTGTGGAGTTCAAAGAGCAAAAGATTAGTCTCGCCACATCTTTTGGAGGCGAGCGCCAATATCAGTTTAAGAAAACACTCGATCTTGAGTCTATGGGTATGGAACCAGAAGATGAGTTGTATTTTTTCATCAATGCAAAAGACAGCCGTAATCAGGAAAGCCGCTCAGATGTCTACATTGTCACCATTCAGGATACCGCTCAATTGATGAGCATGGATGGGATGATTTCTGGGGTAAATCTTGTTCCGGAATATTTCAGAAGCCAGAGGCAGATCATAATCGATACTGAAAAACTCATCAAAGAAAAGAATCAGATTAATGAAACGGATTTTAAGAACCGCAGCAATAATCTGGGTATTGATCAGAAACTTTTACGTCTAAGATATGGGAAATTTCTTGGTGAAGAAACGGATGAAGAGATTGGAGAAGAACACGAAGATCATGCGGAAAATGAGGCCGCTGATTTTGGAAATGCCGAAAAAATGCTTGAGGGCTATTCTCATAAACATGATATTGCTGAAGATGCCACCTACTTTGAACCCGAATTGAAAGCACAGCTCAAAGCCACACTTGCAGAAATGTGGAAATCTGAATTACGGTTAAGAACCTATAAACCGGAAGAGGCCTTGCCCTTTGAATATAAAGCCCTTCGCTTACTAAAAGATCTACAGCAAAAATCAAGAGTTTATGTTGCCAAATCGGCTTTCAAACCTCCACAAATTAAGGCAGAGAAGAGGCTGAGTGGCGATCTCGATAAAATTATTCAGCCTTTAGCTGAACGTAAATCAGGGAAAAGTGAAGACGGGCAAAACGCAATCAAAAGATCCACCGCAGTGCTGGCACGCTTGAAAAATGGAGAGGATCTGGGTTCTGGGGATCGGATGATTCTTCAAAATTCAGGTATTTTGCTTTCTGAATATGCGGCTACAGAACCGGCGCTATTTCTGAATGCACTTTCAGCACTTCGTAGAATCCTAAATACAGGAAATAAAATAAACCTTAAAGATATCAATGCCTTAGAATCTGCATTTCAGAAAATGATCAGGGAAAAAACCAAGGCCCCACAGGCAAAAAGCACTGGACCTGGATCGACCCTGTCTGCAGAGTATTTTAATAATTTGAAGCGCAATAAGCCTTAATATGGAAAACGGCTATATCATCGCAGGCCTTCTTGTTTTGCTTGTATTTCTTATTCTGAAAGAAATACAAAGGAAGAATAAAGCCAATCTAATC
>JBDNGV010000594.1:0-2241 GCA_041689125.1 Daejeonella sp. | reverse complement strand
TCTTCTGCTCTTTTAATGCCTCGATGGCTACTTTTGCCTTGAATTCTGCACTGAATTTCTTCCTGCTAATCTTTTTCATCTGTCAATAAATTTACGGTTTTTTTAAACCTTAAACTGCTGACCTAATTCCGGGGAGTATTACATTAGTCCTGTCGAGTAACTGGATAAGATTTGTCTTGAAACCTTCAATTTCAGTCCTGTTCGGCTTTACTTTTAAAAAGGCTTTGTTTAATGCCTTTTTTGGTTTCAATTCTTTTAATTCCATTTATTTTTTCAGTTCTTCTTTCAGTCGGTTAAGATAAGTTTTTCATTCGCAACGATGTCACTGCGATGGCAAAAAAAATGGCTCTTTTGGTTTCGCGAAGGGTCGGCTTCCTTCGACACACTTCGACAAGCTCAGTGGAGTCAGCTCAGGACAAGTGTGTGTCGGGCAAAGCCAAATGTGCCATTTTGTGCGGTTGGCATTTCGGGTCGTTTTTCTGTCGGTTTATTGTTTCTCTTTCGGTCGTCATAGGCTTGCCCATAACTATGATATTTAGACATGTCTCACCTTTACTCAATTACAAACGAATATACCCGATTATTTTAACCTGAAATGAATACTATTTACTACAAAATACAGCAAGAAATTCTCCAAAACGCTTAGGATTTATAAAAGTGCTGATCATACCTAATGTGTAGCGACAATTATTGATTTTATAAAGAAAATACGGGAGGCAATGGAATTTAAGCACTTAATTGAAAGAGGGAAATTGTCCTTCAAAGGTGTTCTGACTTATTGAAATAGTACTTGGGATGTTAAAAATGAATTCTAACTCAAATAAACAGCATCATCCTTAGATTTCTCATCCAGAACCACCTCAATATGCTCTTTTATAAGTGTTGACATTTCCAGGCCGGTAAAATCTGAAGATATAGGAAAATTGCGGTGACTGCGGTCGATTAGGACCAGTGTTCTAAGTTTTTTTAGTGGGATGTCGATGAATACTCCAAGTCCGTAAGCTAATGTACGGCCGCTATTCAGCACGTCATCAACCAGAATTACAACCTTGTTCTTCACCGAATTGATATCAATATCCGAACTAGCCTCAAGATGGGAGCTGTCTTTATCAATTTCGATCTTCATCAGAGTAACTTTGATCTCAGAAATAGATTCAATGACTTTTTTAAGGCGTTTGGCAATTCTATAACCCTGATCTATGATTCCTGCAAGAACGATTTCCTTTTCATTCAAGTTATCTTCCAGAATCTGATAGGCCATTCGATCGATCTTTTGCTTAATCTGTGTTTTATTAAGGATCAGTAATTTTTTAACAGCCATCTTGTTCTCAAATTTTGATTCAAATTACATATTCCTGTACAAACCTTGCAATTTATTGCCTTAATTATTTAAGATGTGATCTAAACCAGATTTTATTGATAAGGAAAGAAAATAAAATTTGCTCCTTCAGGTACGATCACAAATACACACATAAACTTGTAAGGGTCTTTAAACTGCTTCATGAACCTTTCCTTTTTATCAGCTTGAATAAGTCCTTTTTCAGTAAATTCTTCTATTGTGGAAGCATGAATACTCCAGCCGGTATTCAATTCATTTCTGTCTAAAATAGGTTCACCCAATTTTACTTCATGCTGATGAGCTACGAAAATCGGAAATTCTGAAATGCCTTCCACCATTATTTCAATTGCTACTTCTTTCAGCGAATCATTGTAAAACTTAAGATCAGTTTCAAGGCTTTTTAGCGGACTTTCCTTAGGTTTATTATTCTCTTCACCGTTTTCTTCAGGATTTAACAGGTCTTTTATTTCCATTATAATCTAATTTAATTTGTCCGGCAGTATTATCTCAGCACTTTGACCCTTGATTTATCCTTTGAAAGTAAGCAACACTACATTTTCAACATGCTGGGTATGCGGAAACATATCAACCGGTTTGATTCTGCTTACTTCATACTTTACTTTAAGTAATTCAACATCCCTTGCTTGGGTTGCTGCATTACAGCTTACATAAACTATTTTTTCAGCTTCTATTTCCAATAGTCGTTTGACCACATCTGCATGCATACCTGCACGGGGAGGATCGGTGATCACCACATCTGGTTTACCATGGCTATTGATGAAATCATTATTCAGAATATCTTTCATATCGCCGGCAAAAAAGCTGGTATTTTTAATTCCATTAATTTCGGAATTGATCTTTGCATCTTCAATCGCGGTAGGAACATACTCAATGCCGACTAC
>JBDNGV010000593.1:0-2051 GCA_041689125.1 Daejeonella sp. | reverse complement strand
CCAAAAGAATAAGGTCCGGTTTTTTTACATCGGTAAATACGCCTCTCTTAAACAGAAAATCAAGGGCTTCCTTGCCGTTTCTCGCAACGCTGATTTCTGTTTTTACTTTGCATTCTTCAAATGCTTCCAGTGTAAGTAAAACGTCTCCTTCATTATCTTCGACCAACAGGATGTGGGCAAGTTTCATTTCTTTGATATTCATACGTAGATATTTATTGTTTTTTATCGGTTATATATAATCCGCATAGGTGCTATCTGTGCCTGCAATAAATTTTAGGTTACACTTATTTCAAATTATTTAATTTTAGAAATTGTGAAATAAAATATCGAGCCTTCTCCCGGTATAGACTCCAACCAAATCCTTCCCCTTAAAAATTCAACGTGTCTTTTTGCAATAGACAAGCCTATTCCGGTTCCAGGATACTCTTCCTTATTGTGCAGTCTTTGGAAAATGATAAATATTTTATTAAAGAATTGAGGATCTATTCCTATCCCGTTGTCTCTGATAGAAAATTTCCATTCATTTTCATTTTCTTCAGCGTTAATATCTACTATTGGAAGCGTGCCTTCTTTGGAGTACTTGAGTGCATTGTCTAGCAAACAATGAAGTATCTGAGTGATAGCTGCTTTGTAGGTGAATAGTATTGGCAAATTATTATTCTTTATTAAAGCAGATTTTTCTGAAATGAGTTTTCTTCTTAATTGCTTAAATTCAGAAAGTACTTCGTTCATGTCTATTGCTGCTTTTCCTTCTGTTAGTTTATTTGATCTAGAATAGTCCAACAGATCAAGGATAATTTGCTTCATTCTTTTGGCACCATCAGTTGCAAAATGAATATATTGATGGGCTTTTTCATCAAGTTGATTCCCATATTTTCTTTGCAATATATCCATGAAACTAGAAATCATTCTAAGCGGTTCCTGTAAATCATGAGAGGTAACAAAAGCAAATTGTTCCAATTCTTCATTGGAGAGTACAAGTTCAAGTGTATGATGTTGAAGCGAATTATTAAGCTCACTTAATTTTATTGACATTTGTTTTTGCTCCGAGATATCTTGGAAACTGCCATAAATTTTAGTACGCTTGTTATTTGCCATTTCGCTTTTACCAATGGAACGGATCCATCGTTCATGTCCTTTGCCCGTAAGCAGTAACAACTCTTCATCAAACTCGAGGCCTTCATTAATTAAGGTATTAACTGCATTCTGTATTCGTTGGTTACTTTCCCCGATATAAAATTCTATACCGCCTGTTAAGGTAGGGTTGTAGCTATCTTCCACTTCCAATATTTCCTTTACCATAGGAGACCAGTACATACTATCTCCATCCTGGTTTATTAAGTTAAGCTCCCAACTTCCTATGCGGCTCATTTCGCTGGCTTGAGAAAGCAACTCTTCGTTTTTTGCCTCTTTTGTAATGTCAAGTGTAATTGAGTTGAACAAAATGGTGCCGTCTGTTAAAAAAATGGGGGTTCCAATACCTAATAGTGTACGAAGTTCGCCTGATGGCAAAACATATTTTAAGCGACAATTCCACCTTGATTTGCTTTGAACGGCTTTAAGTACACTTGCCTTCACCACTTCAAATTCACCACCCGCCTTAATTTGATCCCATACCAGGTTTAAATTCTCTACAACCTCATTGGCTGTAAAACCCCACACTTGCTCAACAGCTCCTGAAATATTCCGGATCGAATCAGTTCCATCAGGATGAATAAGATATTGATATACTATTCCTGGTAGATTTTCAGAAAGAGAGAGTAGCCTGTTTTCCGATTCTTTACGGTCGTTAATATCCTGAAAACTTCCATAAATCCGCTTGCACACAGCGTCTGCAAATTCAGTATTCCCAATGGCACGCACCCACAGTTCCTTCTTTTTAGCAGTGACCAACACAGCTTCAAAATCAAATGGCTCTCCGGTGGAAATACATTTTTCAACTATTAACTGCACAATTTGGCGAAAATCGGCTCTGTAAAAATTTATGCTGTCTCCCAAATTTGGCACATAAGATTTTGGATCTGTTTCATGCAGTTGGTGAACCTCGTCTG
>JBDNGV010000592.1:0-3546 GCA_041689125.1 Daejeonella sp. | reverse complement strand
TTATTAAAATACATGGAGGACTCTATCAGGGGGTTCTTCTTAATTATCCGGATTGGCATAATATACCATTCGATGGGACCTATTTTTTCACCGCAAAAGGTACTGCAGAGCGCCCTATTGTAATCGAGGCAGCAGGGGATGGTGAAGTCATCTTTGATGGAGCGGGAGCCGCTATTCTATTTAATGTTATGGCTACCGAACATCATATTTTTCAGGGGCTTACCTTTAGGAACGCTGGCAGAGTTTTTGACGCCGGTAGGAAGCATCTAGCAGGGGCAAGTGATTTAACTGTACGGAATTGTCGTTTCGAAAATGTAGGTGAGGGTATCGTGACAGAATATGCAGGTTCAAAAAACTTTCTTATTCAAGATAATGTCATCATTGGTCGAGATGATCGTTACAGGATGTACGGTTGGGCTGCACACCGGGAGGGTCTAATTCCTTACGGAACACATCTATTAGATTCTTATTATGGGATCAAAGTATATGGTTCTGGGCATGTTATTGCTAATAATTCCATTGCATTCTTCCATGATGCCATTGGTATATCAACCTATGGCACTCCGGAGAAAGAACAGGAGTTAAAAGCAGTATCAATCGATATTTACAACAATGATTTACACTTGATGGTCGATGACTTTATTGAGGCGGATGGAGGTGTACACAATATTCGCGTCATGCGGAACAGGGGTGTTAACGCGGCAGAGAGTGGAATAAGTGCTCAACCTGTATTTGGTGGTCCTGCCTACTATATTAGGAATGTTCTCTATAATATTGGACAGGGAGGAGCACTTAAAATTCATGGAGGAGTGCCGGGACTCATCGCTTACCATAATACGTTCATTGCTGAAAACAATTCTGGAGGCGGACACCCAAATTCGAACTACCGGAACAATTTGTTTCTAGGTTCTGATGGCCCCACAATCGTTGCTGCGTTCCCTTACACAACTACCTATTCGGTATCGGATTATAACGGGTATCGGCCAAATCGGGGTTCTGAAAGTCCTGAAAATCAATATGTATGGTTATCTCCTAAAGGGGAGCGGGAAGGATTTAAGGCATTAAATAGTCTTAACCAAGCTTCAGGTCTTGAAGCACATGGTATAACAGTCGATTATGATATTTTTGAGGATCTTCAGAAACCGATCCAAGCATCAAAATCAGACAAGCCTAGTCTTGTTTATTTCGCAGTAGATCTTAATTTTAAACTTAATCCTAAGGGGAAGGCAGTAGATGCAGGTGTTATTATTCCAAACGTAAATGATAAATCCTTAGGAAAGGCACCGGATTTGGGGGCACTCGAAGTAGGTAGTCCTGCGGTGATCTATGGAAAGCGTGGCCTAAATCAGAATCAAGAGTTCTGGCGCTGATCTATTAATTTATGTTTTACTTTCCAATTGATTTTGGTAATCCATGTAAATACTAAGGACAGTGAGATTGATTTAATCTAAAGGCCACCGAGAAAATATTCTGATCACTGAATTTAAAAAGATGTGAATGGGCATTAAGAATGGTGGAATATGTGGTTTAATAGTTACATAACATTTCAGGAATTTAGAAGTAATGAAAATATTTTAGTAATTTCATATCCACCAAAAAAGTTTTAATGAGAACTATTTTATCTATTGATGGTGGAGGCATAAAAGGGATTATCCCAGGAATGGTTTTAGTAGAACTTGAGGAACGTATAAAAGAAAGAACTGGTAACCCAAAAGCGTTTTTAGCTGATTATTTTGATCTTTTTGCAGGTACTAGTACTGGCGGGATTTTAACCTGCTTATTGCTTTGCCCATCAAAAGATAACCCAAATTACCCTCGTTTCTCCGCTCGCGAAGCTTTAGATTTATACATTAAACACGGCTCAGAAATATTTGAAATTAAAGGGTTAAAAAGACTTTTTGCCAAGTTTGGTTGGGTTAGAGAAAGATATGATGGTCAGGTATTAGAAAATATTTTACTAAACTATTTTGAGGATGTAAAATTGAGCGAACTCATTAAACCCTGCATCATAACTGCTTATAATATAGAGCTGAGAAAAGCCCATTTATTTAGACAAAAAGTCGCTAAAGTACGAGGAGACAGCAGAGACTTTTATGTGAGAGACGTTTGCCGAGCTACCTCAGCGGCGCCCACATTTTTTAGCGTTGCCGAAATTTACTCACTTGCTGGGGTAAGATATCCGCTGTTAGATGGTGGGATTTTTGCAACTAACCCATCATTAAGTGCTTTTGTTGAAATTAAAATAGAACCTGAAGAATTGATTCCGAAAGATATACACATCTTGTCTTTAGGAACAGGAAGCTCTAAAAAGTCTTATGATAGTGATGAATTGAGAAATACAAAGGCGCTATTTGTAGTCCCGGCTTTGTTAGATATGATGATGAGTGGAGCAACAGAAACAAGCCACTTTTATATGAAACAGATATTTAATTTCTTGGGTTTTTCTGATCATTATGTCAGATTAGAACCTTTAGATTTACAAAGTATTGATGAAGAAATGGGTGCTGCAAGCCCAAAAAATATTAAAAAATTAATTGCTTTAGCCGACAGAATGATTAGCCAAAGAAGCAAATTAATTAATGTTGTGGTTGATAATTTAATTAGGCTTAAGGAATCTAAAATAGCTTAGTTGTATTTATTAATATAATTATGAATATTCCTAAAAAGTAAAACAAGTGCAAGAGATCACGACTGAATTCATCAAAGCATTTATATTGTCCAATAACATTTCCTTTTTTGCTACACAACCTAAATTATGTGTTCCTATCATTTTCAGGATGTGTCAAAAAATGTCACATGGCATTAGATTCGAGGAAATTAAAGTATGCGACAATTTAATTATTGATGGGCATCACCGATACTTGAGTGCTTTGATTATGGGTTTATAACTTGGGCAGGTGTTGAGTAATCCCACTTCAGCAACTAGTGTAATCCCTTGGGATTTGATGGAATTCGATGAAGAGGATTGGGATACTTCTGCAAAAATTGCTCATTTGAATGAATTAGATGCGCGGTATAATAACCTGGGAATAGAATTTGTTAAGCGAATAACTTCTGGATGAATAATTAGTCGTAAATTTATATTATGCTGATTTTGTTGGACATAGATGGTGTAATGCTTCCTGCTAACTCCTGGAAAAAGCCAGAGTTTATGGAAGATGGATTTCCTACGTTTAATTTAAGATCTGTTAATGCGCTTCAGCGTATTCTTTCTGAAACAAACGCTACTATTGTATTAACTACATCGCACAAAACGAAGTATAATGTCGCTAAGTGGAAGTCCTTATTAAAGTCTAGAGGAATTAATCCGAAAGGTGTCCAAAGATTGAAATCTAACAGTCTGGAAGCTAGTCGTAAGGATGAGATATTGAATTGGTTTAACAAACAACTTGTACCTAACGAGGAATTCGTTATTATCGATGATGATAAAATGTTGAATGGCTTGCCCTCAAATCTTAAAGGCAATTTGGTTTTGACTAGTCCGTCAATTGGGCTTACCGAAGATTTGGCTGACGAAGCGATATCTATTCTGAAAAAGAGAAGCTT
>JBDNGV010000591.1:0-8322 GCA_041689125.1 Daejeonella sp. | reverse complement strand
GGACACAGGATTTGCAAAAACTCTAATGGCATTTTTATTCTGACAGGCATTAAAGAAAATATAGCCAGATTAATAGCTATTTCACAGCTAGAGAATATTCTGAATATTGTTGGTTCTGTAGAAGAAGGGATTGATCTTATTTTTATGGAAGAAATAGAAAAAGAATTAAAAAGGACCTAAAATGATCTGGTCAATATAACTGCTCATGAAATTTGAAGTCACTATTTTGGGCAGCAGTTCTTCAACCCCAATATTCAATCGAAATCCTTCGGCTCAATTACTAAATGTTAACGAGAAGTGTATTCTTATAGATTGTGGAGAAGCCACACAAAATCAATTATTAAACTTTGGTCTGAAGGCAAATCGAATTGACCAGATTTTTATCAGTCATCTTCATGGTGATCATTATCTTGGACTAGTGGGCCTTTTGTCGTCCTTACATTTAAACGGGCGAACCAAGCCGATGGATATTTTCGGACCAGCCGAATTAAAAGAAATAATTGATCTTCAATTCAAATATTCACAAACTTCGCTTAGATATCCTATTAATTTTAGACCTACAACCGATGATAAATTAAACCGGATATTTGAAAGTTATGATGTAGCGGTAGCTAGCTTTCCATTAGATCATCGTATACCTTGTACCGGATTCTTATTCACTGAAAAACAACGAATGAGAAAAATGATCAAATCAAAGATTGACGATTTATCAATTCCTTCAGAAATGATACCCCTTATTAAAAAGGGACAAAGTTTTAAAGACAATAAAGGCATTATTCATTCTGCAGAGGAACTTACCACAGAAGCTGATCAAACAAAATCCTATGCTTATTGTTCTGATACCATTTGTAGCTGGAAATATTTGGATTATATATTGAATGTCGATATGTTATATCATGAAGCCACTTTTATGAACGATATGTTAGACAGAGCACAAGAAACATTTCATACTACAGCTCTTCAGGCAGGAGAAATTGCTTTAAAAGCAAATGTAAAAAAACTGCTTATAGGTCATTTTTCAGCACGATATCGAGATCTGGAACCATTACTGGAAGAAGCAAAAACTGTGTTCCCTGAAACTTTGTTAGCAGTAGAAGGTCAAACTTTTCAAATTTAAAATCTTATTTAATCTTTCTTCCCGCCGAAAACCGAAAAACTTACATACCTTTTCGGGTTTGCTTTTAAGTCGATCATCAATTTATCCAGGTTTGCAGCCGCATTATTGAGGTTATTATACATCCGCTCATCATTGATTAACTGACCAAGAGTGCCATTACCTGAATTAACCTTATTCACAACTGTCTGAAGATCAGCTACTGCTTTATTAGCTTCTGAAATTGTTTGGGCAAAGTTTGCTTTGGCAACCTCATCAGATACCTTTTCAAAATTACTAACTATATTAGTAATTTTGAAGTTATTATTCTTGAAGTTAGATGAAATTGATTCGAGATTGGACATAATTCCAGATATTTTTAAACTCTGATTAGTTACAAGCCCATCTACCGTAAGTGTAGTTCTTTCTAAAGTCTCTAGTGTTCTGGCAATACTTGCAAAACTTCGGTCGAAATTCCTCTGAAATTCAGGATTTAAAGTGCTATTCACGGACGTTAAAACAGAGTCCATTCTGGCGATGATCTGCTCAGCTTTCTTTTGAACAGGCTCTACCTGATCCATTAGATCCTTTTTTACATTGGCATTCAGCGTATCACCATCTACAGCAAAATCACTGCCATTGCCAAGTTCAAAAACAATAGCTTTTCCTCCAAGAAGATCGGTACTCTCTAATTTGGCTATCGTATTTTTGGGAATCTCATATTCAGGATCGACTTTAAATTGAACAAGTATTTTTCCATCAGGCTGTAATGTTAGGTTTGAAACCCGACCGATCTGATACCCGTTAACCAATACAGGCTTTGATACTGTCAATCCGTCAACTCGAGAATATATGGCATAAAACTCGTGCTCACGTGAAAAGACGTCGTTTCCTTTCAGAAAGCTATAACCTACAATTAACACGGTTATGGCAACCGCGGCCAAAACACCTACTTTTGTTTCGTTTGTGATTTTCATTAATATTTTATTATTTACCTGGCTTAAATTTTTTTATGATCTTCAATTTTCTTTAAGTATAAATGCATATACCTGATTGAAAATTACTGATCATTCAAGCTCGGCTTGTTTTTTATATGTCTGAATTGCTTTCAATAAATTTCCAACAATTTCATTTTGTCCTAGTTCAGAGTTCATATATTCTTCTTCTTCTGGATTTGAAACAAAACCAATCTCAGTCAAAACAGCAGGCATCCCAGCCTTAGCTAATACAGCCAAACTTTGTTCCTTAACCCCTCTATCAATTCTTCCACTCTGGACGTATTCATCTTGCATAAAAGATGCCAACTTTATACTTTGCTCTCTAAATGCATTTTTCATCAAAGATAATAGAATAATACTTTCAGGATCCTTCGGGTCATATCCTTCATAATTATCTTTATAATCCTTCTCTAGAAGTATAGATTCATTTTCACGCATAACTACATCCTGCTCATCCAAGCGTCCAAAACCAGAAACAAAAGTTTCTACACCTTTAGTGGATGTACTTTGCACTGTCTTATAAATAGGAATTCGTCTACCACGACTATCTTTACGGTATCCGCTGATAACCCTTTTGATAGGCATAGAATTGCAATGAATGGAAATAAATAAATCTGCCTTACCACGATTAGCTATGCCGATTCGTTCATAAAGAGGAACAAAAACATCGGTAGTACGTGTATATATAACATTAACATCTTTTAAATTTTCTTCAATGGCTTTACCCAAACGCAAAGCTACTTGTAGTGCAATATCTTTTTCTCTAGAAAAAATACCTTTTGTTGCTCCATCATGCCCTCCATGCCCTGCATCAACAACAATGGTCTTTATACGATAAGGGGTATCACTTAAGGAATTTGCAAAAGTAAACTGACCCGAGAAAATTGAGAAAGCCAGTAATACGTAAATGAATCTTACCAATGCTATATTTTTGATTAATTTTGGAGGCATATTATTATCTATCATTGCAAAAATAGTATTCATCATCGAATTTGAAATTTATTAAACCCATTTTTATCTTTTTTTTTGCAGCGATTCAGTTAACTGTATCAATGAATGGGTTGGTATATGCTCAGCGTACTGTTCTTAGACCTGATAACGCTTCCCCAGACACAACATTGCGCACGGCAAGCTCAAAAACAGATACTGTAATAAAAAAAACAAAATATTCAGGGTCAATAACATCTAAAGTAACCTATTCGGCAGAAGATTCAACATTCTTCGATATGGAAAACAATATAGTCTTTTTGTATGGAAAAGCTCGTGTTAAGTATGAAGATTTTGAGATTGAGGCCAACTATATCCGCCTTGATCAGAAGAATAACAGCATATTTGCCAAAGGAAGACTTAACCCTGTAAACAAAAGGTATATCGGAAAGCCATTGGTAATACAAGGTGCAGAACCACCATTAAGCACTGATTCTCTATTTTTTAATTATAAAACAAAAAAGGGGAAATCGTATGGAGTTTTTACCGATGTTGAAGGGGGCTTTCTTCAGGCACAACAATTTAAAAAGAATCAATATGATGAAGGCTTTTTCAGAAGAGGTATTTACAGTACCTGCAATTTACCTCATCCACATTTTGGCATTCATATAAGTAGGGGGATAGCAACCGACAAACAGATCATTACCGGCCCAGCATATCTCGTGATTGAGGATGTGCCATTACCCTTAGGTGTTCCATTTGGATTTTTCCCAAAGCCAAATAAAAGATCCGGTGGATTATTATTTCCAACATTCGGAGAAGACACCCGTGGTTTTTTTATGCGGGATCTGGGCTATTATCTTGGGTTAAACGATTATTGGGATCTTTCTACCAGAGGTACCTTATTTTCAAAAGGATCTTATGAATTAGGAACAGCAGCACGATACAGAAAAAATTATAAGTTTGATGGAGGGCTAAATTTCAGGTTTGCATCTACTAAAAATGGTGTTGAAGGTACTCCATCCTTTAAAAAGCCAAATAAAGATTTTAATTTAACCTGGAACCATTCCCAAAGTCCTTTAGCAAATCCAGGAACAACGTTCAGCGCTTCTGTAAATGCTGGAACAGGATCTTATTTTCAGAATACTGGTGCTGCAGGTACTTATAATCCTACCGAAATCGCAAGAAACACACTCTCATCAAGTATCAGCTATGGCAAGGTATTTGCAAATGGCCTTTTTAACTTTTCATCCAGTCTTTCACATTCACAGGATATAGAACAACAGACTGTATTTCTTGACCTTCCCCGCTTTAGTTTAAATATGTCAACGATAAATCCATTCGACTCAAAGGATAGAGCAGGAGAGCAAAAATGGTATCAAAGGTTAACGGTTGGATACAGCATGCAGGGAAGCAATTCAATTAATACCAAAGAATATGAATTATTTGAAAAAGAAACGTTAAAAGATTTTAGAAATGGAATACAGCATGATATTCCGATCAACCTATCACTGAATATTTTGAAATACTTTCAGTTCAATTCCGGAATGCAATATAGTGAGAAATGGTATTTACAAACAATAAATAGAAGACTTGATCCTGTTGCCTCAGGATTTGCACCGGTTACTGATACTATTCAGGGCTTTAGCAGAGTATATGATTATAATTTAAATACCGGATTAGCTACTAAGTTATACGGTAAATACAATTTTAAAAAAGGAAACTTAATGGCATTGAGGCATATTATCACCCCCTCTGTCAATTTTAACTACCGTCCAGATTTCGGTTCTGATCGCTTTGGTTATTTCCGAAATATTGAAGGAGATACATCAAGGGTAACTGGTAGGTATTCAATATATGATAATGCAGTTTTTGGTTCCCCATCTGCAGGTAAAGTAGCAGGAATTGGATTTAGTTTCGATAATAATATTGAAGCTAAAGTTAGGTCAACAGCAGATTCATCTAAGAATTCTGTGAATATCCCAATCTTACAAAGTTTAACTTTCTCGGGTAATTATAATTTTGCTGCCGAGAATTTCAAACTTTCTACCATTGGTTTTTCAGGAAGAACAGCATTTTTTAAAGAAAAAATTGGAATTAATTTCTTTGGGACACTAGATCCTTATCAACTTGATAAGGATGGAAATAGAATTGATGCATTCACTTTAAAATCAGGAAGTCCTGCAAGATTAACCAATTTTGGATTATCAACCGACTTCAGCTTTAACTCGAACGCTGCCAAGAACAGAAATGAAAATTTGAAAGAAATAGATAAAACAAAGCAAAATTTATCAACAAGGCAGCAAGATGAATTAAACGCAATAAGCAGGGATCCAAATGCATTTGTTGATTTCAAGATCCCTTGGAATGTTAGTGCATCTTACAGCTTTAACTACTCAAAGAATGGACTCCAATCAAATATCTCGAATACGTTGAATGTTTTCGGCGATCTTAATGTAACCCCTAAATGGAAGGTGCAATACACCTCTGGTTACGATTTTCAGACTAATAAACTTAGTTTAACCCAATTTTCTATTTATCGGGACCTACATTGCTGGGATCTTTCATTTAGATGGTCGCCAATCGGAGCTTTCAAATTCTATAGCGTTGATTTAAGAGTTAAAGCTTCAATACTTCAAGATCTTAAACTCAGCAAACGGCGCGATTTCTATAACAATTTTTAATATGAGAGCAGAAATAATTACTATTGGAGATGAAATTCTGATTGGACAGATAGTTGATACAAACTCAGCTTGGATGGCCCAAAAGCTTAATCTTGCAGGAATACAGGTTAAACAGATATCTTCAGTTTCAGATGACCGTCAACATATTCTGGAGGCTTTGCATGAGTCTGAAAGCAGAGCAGACCTTATCCTGATCACTGGCGGTCTGGGACCCACAAAAGACGATATCACTAAAAACACCCTTGCAGAATATTTTAATACAGGATTTCGATTAGACGAGGATGCTTTAGAAAACGTGAAGCGCATTTTCTCAAGGTATAAAGCTCCTTTACTTGAAACCAATATTAAGCAGGCGGAAGTTCTTGAAAATTGCACTACGCTTCTTAATAAAAATGGCACTGCCCCCGGAATGTGGATAGAGCATGAGGGTAAAATATATGTGTCAATGCCAGGTGTTCCATACGAAATGATGTATATGATGGAAGAGCAGGTAATTCCAAAAATCAAGGGTGCATTCCATTTACCGGTAATTCTCCATCATACAATTCTAACGGCAGGGATCGGTGAATCTAGCCTAGCTGAGCTAATTGCGTCTGTTGAAGACTCGCTTCCTGCACATATTAAATTGGCTTATCTGCCTAAACTGGGTACAGTTCGAATCCGCTTAAGCGGAAACGGGCAAGAAGAAGATCTACTAAATCAAGAAATTAGTACTTATGCTAAAAGAATTGTTGATCTGATAGCTGAATTTGTAATGTCAGAAAATGATACCCCGATAGAAAAGGTAATTTTAGATTATATGGAGTCAAAAAATCTGACTTTATCAATTGCAGAAAGCTGTACAGGGGGGTATATTTCCCATCAATTGACTCAACATCCAGACAGCAGTAAAGTATTTTTAGGCGGAGCTGTTACCTATTCTAATTCTCTAAAAATTAGCATACTAAGTGTTTCAGAGAAAACACTTATAAATTTTGGTGCAGTAAGTGAAGAAACTGTAAAAGAAATGTCCGAAGGTGCACGTTCAGCCTTTCATTCTGATTATTCTATTGCAGTTAGCGGAATTGCGGGTCCTGAGGGAGGAAGCGAAGAAAAACCTGTAGGAACAATCTGGATTGCAGTTACTGGTAAGTCGAAGACTATTGCAATGAAATTCAACTTTGGTAATAAAAGGATCCAAAATATTGAAAGGTCAGGAACCACAGCCCTCACATTACTATATAAATTGATTAAAGAGGAACAGGTTTATTGAAAAAGTTTAATTTTGCATTAAGATAACCAATTCTTTAAAATAATCTTAAATGGCCTTATACGAATTAGTACTTCCAAAAATGGGGGAGAGTGTTGCCGAAGCTACAATCATAAAATGGGTTAAAAAGCCTGGCGAACAGATTGAAATTGATGAATCTGTATTGGAAATTGCTACTGACAAGGTCGATTCTGAAGTACCATCGCCAGTTTCAGGAACACTGCGCGAAATTTTTTTTAAAGAAGATGAAATAGTTCAAGTTGGTGCGATTATCGCAACTATCGAAACTGAAGCTATTGAAATTCAGAAAGAAACCCCTCCTTCAACACAACAGCTAACACCAGAATTAAGGATAGAAATCGAGGAACATGTTCAAAGAGACGGAATTCCAAATTTAGAGAATTCGGATCAAGAGGAAAGGATAAAACCCATTGATTTTAGTAGTTCAACGCGTTTTTATTCTCCATTGGTAAAAAGTATGGCTGCAGAAGAAGGTATAAGTTCTGCCGAATTAGATAAGATTAAAGGAACAGGTTCCGAAGGTAGGGTTACCAAAAATGATATTATCGATTTTATAAGTTCTGGCAAAACTGAACAAAAGATTGAAATAACTAAGGCCTCACCCTTGTCTATTACAGCACCTGAACCGATTCAAGAAAGAAGAACTTCCTCTGTTTCTGTATCAGGAGGGGATGAAATCATAGAAATGGATCGCATGCGCAAGCTGATTGCTGATCACATGGTAATGAGCACACAGACTTCTGCACACGTTACTTCATTTGTTGAGGCTGATGTAACTAATCTCGTCCAATGGCGGGATCGCATAAAAAATTCATTTGAGAAGCGAGAAGGAGAGAAGATCACATTTACTCCAATTTTTATAGAAGCTGTTGCAAAAGCGATAAAAGATCTTCCAATGATCAATATCTCAGTTAATGGAACACAGATAATTAAGAAACGAGATATCAATATTGGAATGGCTGCCGCACTTCCAAGTGGTAATTTGATTGTACCAGTCATAAAAAATGCAGATCAACTGAATCTCTTAGGTATCACTAAGGCAGTAAACGATCTTGCAAGCCGTGCCCGTCTTTCAAAATTAAAGCCGTATGAAACGCAAGGCGGGACATTTACTCTGACAAATTTGGGCACCTTTGGTAATATTATGGGCACACCAATTATTAATCAGCCACAAGTTGCGGTATTGGCTGTAGGAGCTATTAAAAAGAAACCTGCAGTGATTGAAACTGAATTTGGCGATGTAATTGCTATAAGGCATATGATGTTTCTTTCGCTTTCGTATGATCATCGAGTTGTTGATGGCTCATTAGGAGGCTCATTCGTACGCAGGGTTGCAGATCACCTTGAGTC
>JBDNGV010000590.1:0-5111 GCA_041689125.1 Daejeonella sp. | reverse complement strand
GATCTTGAAAAGGTTAAATCCTCTTGCTCCGAACTGATACCCAAATTTATTTCTGGAGCTTCCTTCATTTGCGAGAATATTTGCAGCTTCAAATTCGTCAATGGACAATTGCCAATAAAGTGTAAGCCACTTCAAGAGCTCGTATTTAGCAGTAAATCCAATGAGCGCGTTATCGGGCGAACCATTTGATGCCTCAACAGGACGAAGGAAAACAATCGGGCTGACGTATGAAAAATCAAATCCTCTCTTATTACCAAGGTTATCACGATCTGCCAGAATTATAGCATCGAAAAACCCTAATGAAAGTCTATTGTTGACATTCCAATCTAAATAGTGGAAGATTCCCCATTTTTTTCGATACCCTGTGTCATAAGAAAAACGATTGGCCCGTAGATCATTCATATAAGACCACATGCTCATGTATTGAACATTCCCAAGATTTGCTGTTAGCTTTAAAAAAGGGAAATTTGATGCATAATCGGAAAGCAGCAAAGAACGATAACCATCCCCTATAAAAGTCTTATCCTGACCAAGCTGAAAATTTAGATATTTAATAGGAGTATAGGATACATTAGCACTCACATAAGACCAGTCCTTTATAGTTTTTCCAAAAGAACGATCATATGCTTGGCTTGTAACTATGTTATTTAGATTTGTGTACTGATCCAGATAATCTGGAAAGACTGCTTGGTTTTCATAACCACTAGTATAAAAAGAAAACTTTTCGCCCACCGTACCTCCAATTTGGTATCCGCGCGTATTCAACCATAGGTTTTTTTGATTTTTAAAATCCCTGCCAAATGTAAAATCAGGTAGAAGATCGAAATAAGCTGTATAGTCAGCCTTTTTAACCTCAATCAGATGTTCATTAAATAGTTTGCGGAAAACGAATTTCTTGTTGGAGGTATCAACCCCATAATTCAATAAAGAATCGTGAAGGCGATAGGTTAAACTATCATCAATAAAATAAGGACGGAGCGAAGTATGAGAGCGAGTTTCTAAATTATAAATGGTTTTATTTAACTTTTGATACTGAGAATAAGAGTAAGGCTGAATTTGATTTGGAGTTTGCGCAAAAGAAAATTTTGAAATTAAACAAAGAAAAACAAAAAAGCGCTTAAGAATCATACTGAAGGGTTACATTTTAAAACAAAATGAAAACTTAGAACGGCTTTGTTTTATATTTGTTTCGAAACGGACAAAGGCTTGATTAAAATCCGCTCGAAGTTATCTAATTTTTAACTAAAAAACATAATTGAAGTCTCAAATTCTAAACGTTGTAAAAAGAGTAGGGAATAACAAGATATTTTCAAGTTTTCTAAATTTAAGTAGCATACAGGTATCGAATGTCATTCTTTTGATTGGGCTGCATTCTATTTTAACCCGAAAGATCGGAGAGGCCTACGGGATGGCTATGGTCGCTAATTCGTTTGCTATCCTCATAGGTATTATCGTCAACTATGGTACAAACCAATCGGGGATTAAGGACATTGCTCTTGCGAAAGATAATAAGATTCAAAGAGCCCAAGAATTTTATAACGTTCTTTTCATAAGGGCATTGATTTTCATTTTCTTTTTTGGTCTACTAATTTTTGCAAACACCTTAGATATTCCCAATTATTCATTTTTTTTTATGGCCACGCCATTAATCTTTGCTGAAGTTATCAATCCTTTGTTTCTCTATATTGGAATTGAAAAGCTGTCCATGTTCAACTTCATCAATGTCTGTATCAAAATTGGGATCATGCTTACTGTTATCTTTATGGTTAATGGAAAAGAAGATGCGGAATGGGTGAATTTCTACATTGGAAGCATTCATATTATTGGATACTTCGTTCTAATCATTTATGGTTTTATTAAATTTGAATTATTTCCTAAGATGGATAGCAGACTTAACTATCAGATCCTTTTAAAAAATAATTTCTATTTAGTTATTAGTAGCTTATCGGCTCATATACAGCAATCCTTTATGCTTTTTGCAGTTGCAAAATGGGGAAGTAGTGGGTGGCTCTATGCTTATTCTATCGGAGATAAAATAATATGGTCAGTTAGGATACTCATAATCTCTGTAACTAATGCAATTTATCCAAAAGCCGCCGTGATTTATAATAATAGCAGAGAGAATTTTATTTTAATGAAGGTTAAATACAACCGCTTTATTGGGATTTGTTTTGGCATCTTATCATTAACTTTATTGATTTTTGCTCCATTGATAATAAAATTGTATACCGGAGAATTTAATCAAACAGCTAGTCTTTTCTTACGATTAATGAGTTTGAGTCCACTACTAGCATCATTAAACGCCCTGAACATAATTCATCTTTTAATTAGCAATCAAAATAAAGAAATTTTAAAAATTGGACTTTTTCTTATGTTAACAAGTGTCCTAATAGGCAGTGTAGTAATCTATTCACAGAATATTATCGTTATTGGTAGTTACGCAGTAATTATGGAATTAATCACCTTGTTATATTGTACTAAAATCCTTGCGAAACATAACGCGGAATTTGCTTTTGGTAAATAGCTATGAGAGAAAAAGTCGCTATTATTTTAATAAACTGGAATAGTTTCAAACTTACAGATGATTGTATTAAGTCACTAAACAAGGTTGATTATACTAACCTAGATATAATTGTTGTAGATAACGCATCTGTGGATGGATCCGCTGACAAGCTGAAATTGGAAAATGACAGGATAATACTTATTAAGTCTGAGACTAATAAAGGTTTTACTGGAGGTAACAACCTAGGACTTCAATATTCCCTTGAAAATGACTACACCTATTCATTACTATTAAATAATGACACCTATGTAGATCTAGGTTTTCTTACACCATTGGTAAATTACCTTAATGAAAATCCCGAAGCAGGGGCAATACAACCAAAAATATTTTTTCATCATGACCGCACACTGATATGGAATGCTAGTTCCGGATACAACCAATTTTGGGGATACACGTATACTAATGGATATAACAAACCCTCTGATCCAAATGACACGATCATTAAAGAAGTAGATTGGATTACCGGTTGTGCTTTATTAACACGAAATAGCATACTGAAAGAGTCAGGGCTACTGACAGAGAAGTTCTTTATCTATTATGAAGATGTCGATTTTTCGTTCCGTATTAAAGCTTTAGGGTATAAACTATTCTATCATCCCGGTAGTGTTATTTACCACATTGCTGGTATGGCTAATAAAAATGATATAGAAGGCAAGGAGGGTTTTTTAAACCCAATCGTACATTATCTAAATGTGCGTAACCGCATTTGGTTACTAAAGAAATATACTCCATGGTATTTTTTTCCGGGAGTATTTATATATAATTGTTTGCTTAACACAAGCATTATCATTTACTTTGCGCTCAGATTTAGATTTAAAAAATTATCTGCTGTACTAAAGGGTATTAAAGATGGTGTGATGCAACCCTTAACTTAAGAATTCTACCTAATGAAAAAAAGTATATTAATCACCGGTGTTGCCGGGTTACTCGGATCTAGAATGGCCAACTGGCTGTTACTTAATAAGCCTGAATATACAATAGTAGGTATTGACAATTTAAGCGGTGGCTATTTGGAAAACGTACCTGAGGGAGTTTCTTTTTACCAGAATGATCTTTCAAGAGATAACATGGGTCATTTATTCGAGATTTTTAAGATTGAGTATGTTTATCATTTCGCTGCATACGCTGCTGAAGGATTAAGCCCATTTATTCGTCAATATAATTACACAAATAACCTTGTTGCAACAGCAAATCTGATCAATAAATGTATTGAATTTGATGTAAATCGTTTAATATTTACTTCAAGTATGGCAGTTTACGGAACTGGTAAACCACCTTTTGATGAGAAGGATCAGCCTTGCCCGATTGATCCATATGGCGTTGCTAAATATGCGTGTGAAATGGACATAAAGATAGCCGGTGATCAACATGGCTTAGATTGGTGTATTATAAGGCCCCACAATGTTTACGGCGATAACCAGAATATTTGGGACCGTTACAGGAATGTACTAGGAATATGGATGTTTCAAAAATTAAATGATCAGCCTTTTACAATTTTTGGTGACGGAAAACAACAACGAGCATTTTCTTACATGGATGACTGTTTATTGCCTCTATGGATCGCCGCTACAAGCGAACATAGCTCAAAACAGATCATCAATTTGGGCGGTACAACAGAGACGAGTATAATTGACGCAGCAGAAATCCTTTCTAAAATCGTTGGTGGGGCAGAGATTCAGTTTTTGGAAGCTCGCCATGAAGTGAAATATGCCTTTCCAACATTCAAAAAATCAGAGGAACTTCTTGATTATAAAGATACCACGCTGCTTGAGGAAGGGCTTAACAAAATGTGGCAATGGGCAAAAAAACAGCCAAAAAGACCTCGTCAAGAATGGCTCTCCTATGAATTAGAAAAAGGCCTCTATCAGTTCTGGAAATAATATTTCTATATTTAGCCTATGTAATTGCTCTGGCATCCAATATTACAGGAAAACTAAATGCTGATCATTTTTCCATTAATTTACCTTCTGGCCTTTCTTTTTTCATTAAAGGAGATAATAAATGGGAATAAACAGGGTCTGTTACTTTTTATCATCTTTGGCCTTTCCATTTACCCCGTAACACTTTCCATACTTTTTGTATTAGGACTTCAGGATCTAATAGTGTTTTTTCAGCCTTTAAAAGAATTTATAATCCTTTTGGTTCTAGGGATGCTGATATGGCAATACAAGCAGCCCTTCATAATTCATCCAGTGGATTACATGATTCTAATCTTCTTTACTCTTACATTCATTTACTTATTTTTACCGCTCGGCGAATTTAGTTTCGGTGAACGTCTGTCTGCTTTAAAAAGCTTGTCATTCTTTGTTTTTGTGTATTCAACAGGAAGGCTATTTAACATTAAAGAATTCTACCTAAGCAAAAATTTTAAATATGCTCTACTCATTACTATCAGCGCTGCTATTGTCACGATGGGAGAAGGACTTTTTGGGCAACATTTTCAAACAATTTCAGGCTATGCGGAATATAATTTCTACATGTATGATCAAGAACCTAGTGGTAACTATGGATTAACCTGGACTTTTGAAGCTAATGGGTTCAAACGATT